>NZ_OZ026539.1:605086-907629 GCF_964020195.1 Spiroplasma endosymbiont of Lasioglossum villosulum | reverse complement strand
AAACTAATAATATTATTTTTAATGAAATATTTAAAACTAAAACAGTTTTAGAAAGTAAAAATATGTATAAAGAATATTTTCAATTAATTCAAAAACAATTTATTAATCAAAAAATATTAATTATTGTAGAAAATTTCTTTTTAAGTTCAAAACAATTATTAACTAATCCATTAGCAACACCTAAAATTATTGGTGCATTAATGGTATTAGTAGAAGATGTTATGAATTGAGATTATTTAGAAAGTGAACCAAAAAATAAAACTAAAATAGAAAATTATAAAGGAAATATAAAATTAACAAAACATGAACAAGATGCATATAAACATATTCAATACTATTTAAGGAATTCTAAAAATGAAAGATAAAGAAAATTATGTCAAATTAAAAGTAAAACTGAGTAACACTATTGAAGCAAAATATTACGAAAAAGTTAATAAAGAATTATATTATAGTGTTCGTGGTCAATGAAATGGTTTAAACTATGTTACTTTAATTTTTAACAACCCAAAATTTTATAGACGCTGTATTTTATTAAACAAAAATGATGAAATTTTAGTAACTGGTCAAATTTTTAATACTTTAAATATTCCTAAAAATCGTGCATTTTGTTCAATTAATGTTAAATGATTTAAAAAATGAAAAGAGTAAAAAATGATATTATGAAAAATTTTATTAATAGTACCAATATTAATAACAAGTATAACACTAATAATATTTTTAATATTTATTATTAAAGAATTAAAAAATGAATATAAAGTTTTAAAATTATTAAATTCAATTGCAAAAAATTTAGAAAAAAAATAATCAAATAAGGAGAATAAATAATGAATAGATGTACATGAACTGAAACAATAACATTTGAAAAATTTATTCATGAACCATATTATGATGAAATTAAAAATGAACAAAGACAAAGACAATGTGAAAATATGACAGATGAGCAATTTGATGAATATGGAAGAGCATATTGTAAAGAAAATAGAATTAAAGTTGATGAAATTAATAAATCAAGACATAAAAATTGTATTAATAAAGAAAAATTAATTAAAGATTTAGAAGAACGAATAACATGACTTACAAATGAAATATCTAATGTTAAATATTTTAAACAAATAGAATTTTATATATGAGAAAAAATATGTTTAAAAGATTTTTTAATTAAAATAAAAAACAAAAATATTGAAATTGGTGAATTTGATTATGAATAAAGAAAAATTAATTATTTCTATGAAAGAAAGAATAGATTTATTAAATAATTCATTAATAGAATATTCATCCAAACTTTATGAGTTAGAAAACTGAATTATAAGACTTGAAAGAGGTGAATTTGACTAATGATAATATTACCTACTTTGTTTGAAAATAAAGATGAAATTGAAATATTATCACCATTTCCAAAAGAAATTCATACAAGTAATGATATTAGAGCAATTATTTTAAGACAATACCCAAATGTTAAATCCAAACACATAATTGTTTCTGACCCAGAAAGTAATGTTGCATTAATAGTTGGTGATAATGATTTTTATCAAGGTTGAATTAAAGTAACAGTTAAAAAATTAGAAATTAAAGGAGAATAGAAAATGCCAAGTATAGAAAATCAATCAAATTATACTTTAACTAAATTAATTAGAACTGGAATAAGTCCAATTTGTGCAATGATTGGTACAAGTGCTTATTATGGTCAAGTAATAGATAATCCATTATTAGGTTCAATTAATAGTAGTAAAAAAATACTATTAGGTTTAGGAATAATTGGTTTAGCAAATTATAGTAAATGAACTGAAAATAATATTAATCCTATTATTCCAAGAACACCAACTCCAATAACTACTACAACTACAACTGAGGGTCCTCCATGATTATTATTAAATAAGCAAGAAAATCAGTCATTAATGGATTGAGATACTTATATTTCATTAAATGCTTATGGTATATCAAATCTTATTAATGGATTAACGGAGTTAGTACCTAATAAATTTGAAACAATAAGAAAGATTTGTAATATGGCTACTGGTGGATGTTTAATATCAAGTGGTGGTGCTATGGGTATTAATAATGATTTTAATAATGCTTATGCAGTACCTACCATAATTGCTGGTGCAAGTGAAATTATCCATAATTTAATACCTATGGAAACTACAAATCATAATGAAGAAATGTAAGAAACATCATTTAATGATGAAACTGCAAGATTAATTAATGACAATAGATTTACTATTAATAGTGAAACTGCAAGTCAATATTATGGTAGTGATAATATGAGCGAAGTACCATTAAATAATGATAATGCTTCATTAAATTGAGATTACAATCACATGAGTTTATAAGGGAGGTGAAAAGCAATGAATAAAGAAAAAATTATTGAATATTATAATAATGAAATTCAGACATATAAAGAGAGAATGGAACAATTAAATAAAGAAATATCTGTATTAGTAAAAATTATAAGTAATTCACAGTCAATGATTGAAAGAATTAATGGTGGTCAATTTGATGAATAATTAAAAATTAAAAATAAATAGTTGAAAGGAAAATATTGAAATGAAAGAATTTTTACATGAATTAATAATTATTGGAACAAGTGTTGGAACATTAATTTGCAGAGAAATTATTGTTTTATTAAAAAGATTTATCACAACTCCAAAACATGTTAGAGCAAATAACAAAATTATAAAACATCAAAAAAAATTAGCAAAATTAAATGAAAAAATTAATAAAGGAGAAAAATAATATGACAAAAATTGAATTTAATGAAAAATATAGAAAACAAGATATCAGTATTGATAGAGATTTTGATTTACATATTGATAATTGTTTTAAATTTTCTGATATCAATACATTAGAAAATGCTGTTAATGATTATAAAAAACTAATAAGTGAAATGCCACAATTAGTTAAAGATTGATTACTGGGATAAGATTAGGAGAATGTTAAATGTTAGAAAATGAAAATAATGTTCAACAAACAACTGAACCTTTAACTGAAAATAATGCTCAACAAGAAATAGAAAATAAAGTTAATGAAGCAGAAAATAAGTTAAATAAACTTAATCAAGAAATTAAAGAAAAAGAAATGATTAATATATTTAAAAAATATCAAGTTAAAACTGAATTTTATGATTATTTAAAATTTAAAACTAATAATTTAGAAAATTCAAAAATTGAAGAAACTATTAAAAAAATGATTAAAGAACAACCAGTATTTAAAGAAACAATTAATACAGGTGGCAATAAACAAATAATTATTAATAATAAACCAAATGATAAAGAAAATTTTTTAATTAATTATAAAAAGAAAAATTATTTATAAATGAAAGGAAGAAATAAAATGTCAGTACCATTTAATCAAAATTTAGACAATACAGAGAGATTAGTAGAAGCACCAGAATTTATAGAGTTTTTTAAAATTTCAAATAGTCCATGGGCAAACTTTTTTCCTACTGAAATTGTTGACTCAGTAAATATTGAGTTTATTGTTAAAAAACCAAAAAAACCAGAAGTAAAAATTATTCCTTGAGATGATAAAAGTAAAAGATATGAATTACCATATGTTGATACAGATAAAATTAGTAAAAAAATAACTAAAAAATATCTTGCAGGAGAAATTATTACAGATGTAGATTTAAAAGCAAATAATGGTCAAAATTTATTAGATAGTATGCAATATGAAGTTGCAAATGATTTAGCAGATAAATTGGCAATTGATGATACACAAGCAATTGCAAAATTTGCTACTAAAATCGATATTGAAGATACAACACCAGTAGGCTATTTAAAATCAATGTTATCTGCTTGAAATACTTTGTTTCAATTTAGAAATATTGCAAATAGTAAATTTTTTATTACTAATGGTCTTTATGATAGTTTAGTTTATTTAGCAGATAATAAAGGTTTAATTACTGATAATCAGTTGGCACAACAATTACGTTTAAATGGAAATAATTTATATGTAAAAGGTGTATTATGTGAAATCGTTCTTGATGACTATATGGTTTTTACTAATGATAAAAATGAACAACAATTAATGACCTTTATTTTAGCAACACCAAGAGCAATGAAAAGATACATGATAGAAAATACAGTTATTTATGTAGATTTTATTAAAGATGATAAAGCAGGAAGAGCATATAAAGTTGCTGGTGAAGTTGTTGGAGAAGCAATACCATATATTTCTAATAATGAAACAACATCAAGATGAATGTTATGTGGAGTTATTAAAACAGAAAAAACTGATTTAAAAACTAAAATTACAAGTTTAACAATTGATATTACTGCAAATGTTAATAACAATAATAGTGAATTAAATACACAAATAAAAAGTACTAATGAAGTTAAATCATTAAATCCAAATTTAACAAATTCAACTATTAAATATTTTAGTGATGCACAAGGAAAAACTAATGTAAGTAATCAAAAACAAAAAGCCGGTGACTTATATATAACTATTACTGCAAATGTTAATGACTTAAATTATAAAGGAACAACAAATCAAATTAAAATAACTCTTAAATAAAGGAAATTAATACCATGCCAATAGGTACAACTAATACAGCAATACTTTTAAACATAAATAAACCCAAACATACTAGAATAAGTAAACAACAAGAAAATAAAAGTTTTTGATGAGAAATTTTAGAAATGATTGGTGTACAAGTAATAGCAGTAGCACTTGCTCCTTTTACTGGTGGATTAAGTGAAAGCGTAGCCCTTGGATTAGGTGCAAGTGATTTTATTGCAAGTGCCATTAATTTTGGTATTTATGCTACAACTGATTTTACTATTAATCAAGTTTATGATTATTTAAAAGGAAATGTAACAAAATGAAATACTTTCTTTAATATACTACCTGCATTTGCTGGACTTAATAAAATTAGTCGTGGTTATCGTACTACTAAATTTATTAAACTAACACAAAAAACTAAAACATTAGAACAAATTGGCGTTAAAGAAGCAAAAAATTTACAAGAAATTATTAGTCAAGTAAGTGGAAAAGAAATTTTAACAGATAAAATTATTGGTAATAAACGTTATTTAATGAATTATAGTTTTACTCCTAATCGTGAAACAGTATTACGAGATTTAGGTTATGTTGCTGAAAGACAATATAAGAATAATTTTCAAAAACTAGAAACACAAAAGTTAAAAGAACACTTATTATTACAAAATACATTAATAAAATTAAGTCCACAATTAACTCCTAAATTTAAAATTAAAGATATTGAAAAAGCAAATAACTTTTTAAAAAAATTTAATACTGATTTAAAAAAAGTACTATCTATGAATCAACATGATTGATTAAATTTAGTTCATACAATATATACAGAAAATAGATATGGAAAAACTTTAATTTTAGATTTACAAAAAATTCGTGCTAATGCTATTAAATTTAATTTTAAAAAAAGTTCAATTCATAAGATTGTTTTAAATGCAAATAAAATTTTTAAATATTTGGATATTAGATTTTATTTAAAAAAAGGTTTAAATAAATTTTGAAAAAATACACCATATTTTGAAAAAATACGAGAAAGTATATATAAATTACAAGAAAAATTTGAAAAGTTAGAAAAACAAGCATTTGAAAAGATTAATAAATTAAAACAAAAAGCAACTGATTTATTTACTAGTGCAGAAAAAAGAGCAATTAAACATGCACAATTAATTCCATTAAATTCACAAGTATTTATGGGTTGTAAAATTCAACCTTTATCATTAGATAAATGTGCAATTACTATTTATCATCGCAATCCTAAATATAAACCAATTACAGTTGTTGATAGTATTCTTAAAGCAAAAACTTTTGTTACTCAAATACATCCATTTCATTGATATCGTTGATATAGTGGTTGATACATTGGTTATGGTATTAATCGTAATAAATGATTAAAAGCAATAGCATTTGCTCCACCAGTGGTACAACAAGTAATTAGAGATAGTTTTAAAGTATATAGAGAAATATTTAGAATAATAAGAACTTATCATAAAGTAGTAAATGTTATTAATAATCCTATTGAAAATATTAATAAATCATTTAAAAGTGTTGGTTTAAAATTTTCAGTTAATACTTTATTTGGCACTGGACTATTACATCATTTAGAAAAATTTGCATATAGTCAAGTTGTAAAAAAAGGTAAGAAAAAGTTACAAAAAGAAATTATCCATATATCACATAGAAAAACTAAAACAAAAACTAAGCATTATAAAAAAGCATTTTTTAAGGAATGATAAATTATGATTAATAAACTTTGAACTGATGTCAGTCTTGAAAATTATAATAACTGATATCCATTAACTGGAAAAATTACAGAAACCCCACAGCAATATATACAGACATGACCTAATGTTAATGATTGATTTAAAACTTTTGCTATTCGTGCTCAAAATGATATTAATGCTTATCTTGATTTTATTTTATCTAAATTTCCTTTTGATAGTTTTAAAGATGAATTAATTAAAGAAACATTAAGAGATATGGTTTATGTAATGGTTGAACATTGAGTATTTAATCGTACACCAATTGAATTTAATGTTGATGCTACTATTCAATTTAATAATGGTAGTCAATTTAGTGCAAGTAGTATTCCTACGATTAATGTTTGAGATTTAGCACCTAGTAGAATGAAAATATGAGCAAGATTAACAGAATTAAAACAAATATTTTCAAGTTATAATGATGATGAAATAGATATTGAAAAAATTGACTTAAAAGCATTTTATACTAGAAATCAAGTTGATGAATTAATTGAACAACAAAAAGAATTTACATTATCAAAACAAATTAAATTATATGATGATTTAGTTGATGATAATGAAAATGAAATATACAGAGGTCCTGTTAGTAAATTTGTTAATAAAGGTTATGTTGCAACAGATTATGATAAAGAAACTGAAACAATGATTTTAGATTGACCAGATGAAATTGGAACATTACCACAAGAAGCATTACAAAATAATCCACAAATTGGTGATTATACACATGCACCAACTTGTGATTTTTCTGCTAAACAACAAAAACGAATTACTACAAATGAAAATACTATTAAATTATTAGAAACTAAAGTTGATAATAATATCAAATTATTAGAAAATAAAATTGAGATTAATAAACAAAATATTGATGATATTAAAAATAACTGATTTAATATTGAAACTAGTCCATTATGAAAAGAAATATCAAATGAACTTTCAACTGATAATTTAAATAAAGAAATATTAGTAATATGAGGTTATATTTATGAAAGTGATATTTATAAATATAAATATACTAGAAAATCTATATTTAAATTAGATAAAGAATCTGCAATAAAATCATATACTCTATTAGATACTTTTTATTCAGATGAAATTAATAATATTAGATTATATTTAACTTGCATTAATTATAAAATTCGTGCAAGTGCTACATCTGGAACATATTACTCAGGATTTATTTCTAAAATATATCAATATATTGGAAAAGGTACACCAACTGAATTTATAGCAGAAGAAACTTCTGGACATGATTATTATACAAAACAAGAAACTAATGAATTGTTGGATAAAAAGCAAAATATTGATGATGAGAATTTACAAACAGTTGTTAAACAAATTGTTCCAGCAATTAATGAAAATAAACTAAATATTGATAAAAAACAAGATAAATTAATTGCTGGTACTAATATAACTATTGATCAAAATAATAAAATTAGTGCTACTGGTGGTAAAGTAGATTTATCTGATTATTATAAAAAAGAAGAAATAGATAAAAAATTAGAAGATAAAATGGATAAAGACCATTTTAAATATGCTTTTTCTATTAATACTATTGGTACTGAAATTCTTAGTTTAGAAACTACTGATAAAACTATTGCTGGTGCTATTAATGAAATTATCAAAAAACAGCCACAACCAATTCCAATTCCTCCAAGTGGTTCAAATTGAAAAGAAGTAGGAGAAATTATAACAGATAAAAATAATAATAATCAAAATTATATAAAATATATATTTAAAGATAAAACACATTATAGAATATATATAAGTTATGGTGATTATACAACTAAAGAAAATAATAAAAATTATAGTTGACAAATAATTAATTTTTATTATCAATTAGATACAAGCGTTGTAAAAAGTAGTTTATGAATAGCAAATAATAACAATAACCAACAAACTGAAATTAATATTTATAACAATAGAATAATGTGGGGTATGGGTAGAGATTATATTTTTAAAAAATTAGAAGAATTACAGGAATAATATTATGTTTTTTAAAATTATAAAAATTATTTTAGGTTTAATAGGAGTAATTTTATCATCAGCAACAGCAGGTTTAATTATATTTATCATTGTAAAAATCATATTAAAAATTAATCAAATATTTTAAGAAAGGTGGTGAATATTATGTTAGGTAAATTTTTTAGAAAAGATAAAAGCAATATTAATGATAATCAAAGTGAAAAATTAAAATTTTTAACTAATAAAAATAAAAGTACACATGCTTCTATTTTAAATTATTTTGGTTTTAATGATTTTAACCATGAAACTTATTTTACTGATTTTGTAGCAGAAAATAATGCTAATTTATATAATGCTCCATTAGAAATTAATAATGAAACCATTAAACAATATTTAATTCAACAAGAATTTTATAGAAAAAATTGAAATTCTATTTTTAAATTAAGTAAATTAGGAATTAGTGGTTATTTAATTTATATTGCAAATGATAATTTATATTTTCAAGTAGTTGACATACAACAAAGAGTTTATGATATTACTGGTAAATTAATTCAATGTACTATTTTTTATGATAATTATGAACAAAATGCACAAACTGTAAGATTATTTGAAGTTTATACATTAAACAATGAACAAGTAACAATTAATCGTGCAATTTATAGTATTAATGATACTAAAAAACAAAATAAATTAGATTTTAAATCATACATTAATAATCCCAATTTAGTACAAGAACAAATACTAAATATTAATTATATACCAATAGCAATTATGAGAAATAAAGCAAATGAACAAGCAGATTGTGATAAAGTAATGGATAAAATTAAAGCATTAGATGTTATTTATGAACAAATTGTTTTAGATACTATTTTAAACTCACCTAAATTTATATTTAGTCAAACTTATGGTAATGTTCAATCAGCATTAGAAGAAGCAGTAAGAACTTTGGTTACTAAAAACTACATATTTAAAAGTGGTGGAGATAATAATGAACAAAACGAAAATATCAATATGACAAATAGTAATTTTAAAGGTAAAAATTTAACTGATATATATGATTGAAATGTTAATGAAATATTTAAACGTTGTGGTATTCATATACCAAGTCAAAAGAAATCAGCACAACAATCAGTTCCAGAAAGTACAGCAGTTAATATTTCAACCATTAATTATATTGAACAAAAATTATGACAATTTAATATTGATATTCTTAAATTTATTCAAATATTAGTACGTATGGATAAAGATTTATTAAATAGTAAAACATTTAACATTAATGATGAACAAAAAATTAATAATTTAACAGTTAAATTAAAATTATTTAATCCCAAAAATAACCAATTAATAGGAGAGAACAATGGAAAACAACAACAAACCACAAACGAAGTTTCCACAGAAACAAACTAAACTTAATCAAGCAGAAGTAGAAAATGATTATTTAATTGATAATATTCCTTATGACTTTACTAATATGATGCGCGCTACTAGTGACCCAGATATTAATAGAGCATACGATGAATTTAAAAAAAGAACTTTATATATTTATGAAATTGAACGCTTATTTAAAAATAATGAAAATAATAGTTTAAGATTTTCAGCAAATACTATTAAAATTGGTTTTATTGATATTGATAAAGTATTAAAAGCTACTGCTGTTGAAACATCAGACTTTACTATGCAATTAAATCAAAGAGCAAGTACAAACATTAATGATAATACTATTGAATATAGTATGACTGATATTAAAAATTTAATTTTTCAAGAAATAAATTTATTAAATCAATTTAAATTATATGCAGTGAGTATAAATGAACCATTAACTGAAAATAATATTGATAATTTATATATTATTAATAATTATTCACAACCTTATCAAAATCCAAAAACAAGAAGTACTAAAAGTATAACTATTATTAAAATTAAAGATTTTAAAACAAGAGATGGTTATCCAATCATTATTAAATTACAAAAACCATTAGACAAAGATACCAAAGTTATTGGTTTAAAAATTAAAGCTCCTAGAAGCATGATTTTTGGCAATATAAAGGTACTTGGTGAAGTTGACAATATGGAAGTATACCCAAAGTTATTTGTTAAAGATAAGATAGCATTTCCGCTATTATCAATGCCTATTGAAACGCAACCAAAAGTTAGAATATTACAACAATGATTTAGTGAACAAATATTATCTTGAAACTTAGCAAAACAATTTATAAATCAAGAAAAATCAGTTTTAGATTTAATTGCTATTGGTGGAGGTAAAGAAACAAGAAAAGAAATAATTAAAAACGCAAGAGTTACACATGCTTGATTAGGATATTTTTTAAGTTCTTATTCTTTTGGAGAATGACCATTAAAAGAAAAGAAAGAACTTAAAGATAAAGAAGTATGAAAAATTCAGAGTGGTCCAATTGGTAAAGAATATACAAGTATTGCTACAAATGATAAATTTTTAGATGTTGAATTAGAAATAAAAGATGCACCAACTAATGATAGTTTACAACAACTATTATTAAATATGTTAAGTTATACATATAACTATAATAGAAATTTTGAAGGAGCAACTTATGATGAACATACGGGTAAATCAACAAATAAAATAGCAGAATTACGTGATACATTTTCGGGACAAAAACCTGATGAAGTTATTACTAATTTATTTAAGCAATGAGAATTAGATTATCCAAATTATATTGATTTATTACAAGTTAAAATATTTAAACAAGTATTTATTATGTTGTCAAAATATATTTATTCATCTTTATCAATAAATAAAGGATTAAATGATGATAATAAGATTTTATTACCTTACTATTTTGAATTAAAATCAAGTCCAATAAAACCTAATAAAAATGATATTTGGCAATTTAAAGATGTAAAGGTAATATTAAAATCTCCATATTTTGATTTTACTGATATTAATGACATTAAATTAAAAAATAATGATATTAGTCAAAATGAATTATTCAAGTTAGATGACAATCAATTTAATTGATTATCAATTACCAATGAATTAGAAAGTAATAATATTCCGTCATTAATTCCTGCTGATTGAACATTAGCTAACGGTGAATATGGAAAATATTTTACAAGAATAATTATTGAAAAAAACAAAATTGAAAACGCTTTAAATTTATATGGTTCAAATAAATCTCAACTATTTTCTAAATTAGAATTTTATAAAGAAATTTTAAAAATTGATAATAATAGTGAATTTGAATTACAAATTGAAAATCCGATTAACAACTTAAATCGGATTGAAATTAGTGGTATATTTGGTGCTGGAAATTATGATTTAATTTTAATAACCGATAAAAAAGAAATAAATTTACAAAATATTAATTTATTTGATAAATATAATGAGAATATTTCTTATATAAATATAGAAATTTAATTATCAAAAATATCCATCAGGATAATAATCTTTAACTCATGGTATATCTATTCTTTCAACAGAATCTCCATCATTATAAAATTTGGTTTTTTTAGGAGTATCAGCAAAATAAATTTTAAATTCACTTTTAATATCAACTGATATATTATGAATATCAGACATTCATATTTTTTGAACTCCCATTATAGGTTCCTTATTTGATGCTAAAAAATATTTAAGTCCATTAAGATTATGGATAATTAACCCCCATGATTAATCCTATTGTTCCAGTTGTTGCACCAGTTAGTGCTAATGCTAATGTTATTTTACTTAAATTTGCTTTTATTCATGTTTTCATAATAAATTTCTCCTTACTTATATTTTTATAAAATTGTACAACGTTTTGAACAACATTTACTTTTTTTGATATTTTGTTTTTGTTTATTGTTTTTTATTTTTTTATCTTCTACTACTTCATTTAAATTTATATGTTCTCATACTTCTTCATTATAAGTGATTGATTGTCTAACTCCGTTTATATTATCTACATATCATGTTGTTGTATTATTTTTAGATGTTTTCATATTAAATTACTCCTTTTTTCCTTGATTTTACTTATAAATTGTACTATTTTTGATTATTTTTACAAGTATGATTTTAAACGCAAAATAACGCCTAAATTAAAGGTGTTTATTTTATGATACCTATATTATTAATTGAATGCTACTTGCTTATTATATTGAAAATATGAAAGTACTTTTTTTCGCAATACCATTATTTTAATAATAATTACGTTCTTATGTGGATTATTGTGAATAAAATAAATTATTAATATTATTTACCATATTTTAACACTTTAAATTTATGTAAATTAAAATTAATAATTAGTATAAAAAAGATTAGGAGAGCAAAATATGAGTTTTAATTATAAATGAAATTTTAGAGAAGAAAGTGCAAAAATTGATAAATTAGTTTTAGAATATATAACAAATAAGTGAGAAAAACGAGATTGAAGAATATTTAAAACAAGAGACAAAAAGAAATATAAAATTGTTGATTATCAATATCGAACAAGAAAAATAATGTATGGATTAGTAACTTATAAAAGAAGAATTTATGAATATTTTGATGAAAAATTACAAAAATGAGTTCGTGTTTGTTTAGTTGATGAATGACTAGAATTACCTAAATATAAAAGAATTGGTGAAGATGTTGAACAAACTATTATTGAATATTTTGCTGATGGAAAAAGATATCATGATATTTGTGCTATTTGTAAAAAAGCAGGTATTAGTCTTAGTTCTATTCATAGAGTTTTTAAAAATTTAAAAGTAATTGAAGCAAATCCAGTAAAAGTAAAATTAGAAAAAAATCAACCTATTTTTGTAGCAATTGATGATGGACATCGAAAGTTTTGAGATTTTAAACGTAAAGGTATAAAACACTCTATGAGATTAATAACAACATATACAGATAATATTAATCATAAAGTACAAAATAAAAGAGTAAAAGCAATTATTAGACCAACAAGAACAGCAATTGGAGTTAAAAAAACTGCTGAATTTGTTAAAGAACATTGTCAAAAATTTTATGAAAATGTTGAACAAGCAAAAATAATTATTTGTGGAGATAGTGCTGGATGAATTAAAGATGTAGCAGATTATCTTGGTGCTGAGTTTGTTTTAGATAAATTCCATTTAATTAGAACATTATATCTTGGTATAATGGCGGGAAATAAAGGAAAATATTGAAGTGAATATAATAATTGTAAAGATTTCATTAATAATGGTCAATATGAACAATTAATTGATTATTTATATAAAGAATTAGATAATCATAAAAAGTTAAAAAAACAATATTTTAAAAATAATAAAAAAGGTATTGTTAATCAAGGTGCAAAATGAAATATTGGTTGTTTTACTGAAACAAATATTTGACATGTTTTAAAAGAAATGATTGTTAATAGAACATATAGTATTTTTATTTATATAAAAATGGTTATTTTTAAATGTAATCAAATAAATTTAAAAACATAATTTTACTTATTTTAAAATAAAAAATTAAAAAAACTTATTAAATTAAAAGTTAATAAGAATTTTTGTTATATATTTATGTTAATTAAATTATTAAAATATTTTTATAATTTATAAAATTGAGTATTTTAATTGTAATATTTTTAAATTAGTAGTAAGATAAATTTACAATTTCATAAAAATCCAAATTATTTCTTGTCTAACATAATAATAAGACTACAACGATTTAATTTATTCCGGATTTTTGACAATCTACCTGTTGATAATAGCGTTAAAGAGGTTTATTAAAAATTTTAAAATTTTACAATTACAAAAAAAGACAAGATTATTTCTTGTCTTTTCCTTAATAACTTTGAGAATAATTTTTATTTTTTTTAAATGTATATTTTTTAAAATACGTCGAATATAAATTTAAGGGTTAAAGAGAGTAATTTTGTCTAATTTTTCATTATTTTTCAAATAATTCATTTTTGGAAATAAGTTACTAATATAATAATTAATTATTTCGTAACTTTGACAACCGCCCAGAATTTTATTATCAATACCCAAAGATCTTAATAAAATTCCATTTTCTGCTAAAGTAGCTATTATTTGTTTAGGGATTTTTATGTTATGAAATACATTTTTTGATTTGAATCATTTTATTAATCCTAATTTATATCCTTCGGTCTGAACTATTGTAAATCGTCAAGCTTATCATCCTTGACAGCAAGTATTATTATTTTTAAATGGTATTGCTGCTTTTACTAATGTTATTTGTATAATTTTAATTTCGTTTGGTAAAATTTCTAATTTTTTTTGAGGTTTTTTTGCTGTTAGTATTTATGGTTGTATTGCTTTAGTTTGAGATTATGTTGGTGATATGCAGTTGAATTTATTTTTCTTTTTGCCTTTTCAATTTATTGGCTATAGTTTATGGAAATTTCATTTAGATTCACAACAAGAAATAATTTCTAAACGTTTAAATTTAAAAACAAGTATTGTTACTATTTACTTTGCAATTGTTTTATCAGTATTTTTTTATTTTGAAATTCCTGAATTTTCACGTGTAATTTTAGGGAAATATGATTTTGATGGTAATACTTTTCAACAAGTTTTACCACATATTCTAGATTCATTAACTAATTCTTTAAGTATTGTTGCGCAAATACTAATGTTATTACGTTTTCGTGAACAATGAATTTTTTGAATAATCGTTAATATTTTTCAAATAGCTATGTATTCGGGAGCTGCTCATAATCGTTTGGATGTAAATCTTTTATTAATGTGAATTGTTGCTCTTGGTAATTCATGCTTTGGTTTTTATCAATGATTTTTTGTAAGAAGTAAAGAAAAAGTGGTAGTTAAAAAAGAAACATATGAACATTAATATTTTTTAAATAAGAAAAATAATAATTTAGAAAATAAGTTATTATTTTGTATAATAGTTTGTAAAGTATAAAATAATTATCAAAGAAGGTTATTATGAAAAAAAATGTATATATATTAAAAAAATTAGATGACACTAATACTCTTGCCAAAATAATTGCTAAAATTGCTAAACCAAATTTAATTTTATTATTAAATGGTCCGCTTGGTAGTGGTAAAACGCAAATTACTAAATTAATTGGTAATTTACTTGGAGTTAAAAATATTATTAATTCACCAACTTTTATTATTTGAAATAAGTATCAAACTAAATATGAATGAAATTTAATTCATATGGATGCTTATCGTTTAATTAATCCTCATTTAGAAGAATATTATGAAATAATGATGAATAATTTTATGATAATTGAATGATCAGAAAGATTAAAAATTAATTTTAATAATTATTCATATATTGCTATAGATTTTAAAATTATTGATATTAATAGTAGACAAATAGTTATTAATACTAATCTTCTTACAAAAGAGGAAGAAAAGTATTTATTTGACGCATTAAAAAAAATATAGAATTTTATTTATAAAAAAAGTAGGAAAAATCCTACTTTTTTTATACTTGTATATGAAAGTAATTAAGCATAATACTATTAATAGTACTTTGACTAATTAAACCAAGTTTTTGATATTGTTTTAATACTTCTAAAGTATAGTTATTATCATCAACAGGATAATAACTATTTAAACCTCAAAGCAAACCAGCAAATAATACTAATGAACCAATAGCAATTGGACTAAAAGCATAATACACAGTTATTTTACAATTATGATATCCTATTAAAAAAGCAAATAATCATCCTGTGACAAAAGCAATCATTCAATATAATAATGTCACTACTTGTTGATCAGTTATAAATCAAAATATTAACATTAATAAAATAGTTGTAAAGAAACGACTCATAATTGGAGTTTTAAATAATTTATAATTTCAAATGAAAGGTAACATTGCTCCTAATGAAATTACAGGAAAAACTCAAAATCCTGACATGATATTAATATTATCAACAACACTTTGTAAAATACCAGTTAGAATCATTGCACCAATTCAAATGAAAATTGCTTTTCATCATCCATAAAATCCTTCAACAAATCTGCCAACACGATAAAACATTCAAAGTGAAAATATTAAATTAATAGGAGCTGAAGGATTTATATCATTACCAGCAAATGGATAAATTAATCACCTTCAATATTGATAAGCACCAAATATTAAGTTATGATAATTGGCACCAAAAAGCAAATGTTGTTTTTTATAATCTAATGCTAATCAATCATCTTGACTAAGATTTATAATTACTAGAAAAACAACAAGTGTAATAATAGGAATTATAAAAAGAAATCAGGTAACTGCCAAATTAGCATTAGTACATTTTTTTAATGTTTCGCTTAAGTAACGACGATTTTGAAAATTAACTTTTTTTCAATTATCACTTAAAGTTCCAGTACTATTATCTTCATTAGTCTCTTCATTATTTTCAGTTTCAGTTTCAAGTTGGGGTAAGTCTACCTTAATAAATTTAGTAATACTAGGATAAAATTTAGATAATTCTTGAACAATTTTATCACTAGTAGCAATAATAACATCAACTGCTGGTGACATTCGATTTTCGTTTTGGTTATCATCATTTAAGATAACCATTAAATAACGAATATCTTTAACACCTTCATCTGCTAATTGTTTATGTAAAATTTCATAAACTTCATCTTTGTTTTTTAAATGGTGAGGATTAAAATTATTTTCTTTAATAATTTTAATGATATGATAAGTATTACTATCTTTATTAGTTAGATATACTTCACCTTTAACATGTAGTTTTAATTCTTTAGGAACATTAAATGGTCGATAATCTTGATGACTAATAAAATAATCAACTAATTGTAAACCTAAAATATCTAGAATATTATTATCCATTATTTAACACTTTCCTTTCGTAATAATTGTAATTTATTTTCAAAAAAATCAGGTAAATTACATTCAAAAGTCATAACTTTTTTAGTTGTGGGATGAGTAAAAGTAATGACTTTAGCATGTAAGTATTGTCCAATATTAGCATTTTCCAATTTAAACTTGCTGTATAAAGGGTCATTTACAATTGGATGTTCAATTCACTCAAAATGAACACGAATTTGGTGTGTTCGACCAGTTTCTAATTGACATTGAACTAAAGTATAGTCTTTAAATCGCTCAATAACTGTAAAATGAGTAGTTGCTTTCTTACTATTTTGTTCATTGACCATCATTTTTAGACGATTATTATTGCTTCTAGCAATAGGTGCTTTAATGGTTCCTGATCTACCTTTAATTGTACCATGAACTAATGCAATATAAATTCGTTTAATTTCATGTTTTTGTAATTGTTCTGCTAAAATATGATGACTAATTTTATTTTTAGCTACTAATAATAATCCTGTCGTTTGTTTGTCAATACGATGAACAATGCCTGGACGTAAATTATTTTCTTCAATATTTTCAATTTTAGACTGGAATAATAATCCGTTAACTAAAGTATTATCTCAATTACCTGCTCCTGGGTGGACAACCAAATTATTAGGTTTGTTAATAACAAGAATTTCATTATCCTCATAAACTATTTCAAAATCAATTGCAGTTGCTTTTAAAGTGTTATCTTTGTCATTTTTAATAATAATATTTATTTCATCATTATTTTTTAATAATAAGTTAGCTGATGAAATAGTTTTATTATTAACTATTACTTGCCCATTAGTGATTAAATTTTGGATAAAATTTCGTGAATAATGATGTTCTGTTAATACCATTGCTAAATATTTGTCGATGCGGATATTTTTGTTTTCATGATATTTTAGTTTTATCATCTTTTGATTTTCTGTCATTGATGATTGTTGTAAATGTTCCATTGTTGACTTCATTATTGTGTTCTCCAAACTTTTCTTGATAGGCATTAATTATGGTTCCAATAATTATTTGTAGAATAATAATTGTGATACCAATGGTAATGAATATATCCGCAGTATTAAAAATAGTATATGGCGGGAATAGTTGTCATAATAAAAAGTCAATAACACCACCTTTGTGTAAAAATCTATCTGTTAAATTACCGATTGTTCCTGCAATAACAAAACTGAGACCTAGTGCTCTGTTAATAGATTTAGTAAATAATAGTCAGGTGCTACTAGCAATTGCTAGTAGAAAAGCAAAAGTTATTAGAAAGATTCTTTGATTTTGAAAAAAACTAAAAGCAGAACCATAATTAATAATAAATTTTAAATTAATAAATCCGGTTATGAATTTATATTCTTCACCAGCTTTTATTCCATTTTGTACTGCTAATTTTATCATTTGATCAGTGACAATTAGAATAATAATTGCGCAAAAACAAATTATTTTAGTTAATCATTTTCAATCACGTGTTTTTAAATGATTTTTAATTGCTAATCAAGAAAATTCCATAATTACTTCTTTCTAAACTAATATTAGTTATTTACATTATTAAGGATAACACTTCAAAACAACGATTACAAACATCTTCTTTTGTTTCATTAACAATTAATCAACAGCGAGGACATTTAGTACCATCTTTTGTTTTAACATTAATAGTCCAATCATTAACGTTGCTATTATTATAATTAATATTAACTTCACTAACAATTAATAATTGTGCTAATTCTTTTTCATCAATTGTTGATAAGATATTATGATTATCTTTAAAAATAATAGTTACTATTGTTTCTAGGGCTGTTTTAACAATTTTGTCTTTTTTAGCTTGTTCAATAACTTTATTAACTTCATTTTTAAAGTTAATAAAATATTCTCATTTTTCCATTAGTTTTGTTGGTTTGTTTAAATTTCATGGTTGTGGAAATTTTTTTAAATGAATAGAATCACTGCTTGTGTTTAAATCTTTTTTAGTTAAACTTTGGAATGCTTCTTCAGTAGTGTGTGGTAAAATAGGGGCTAATAAACCAATTAAAGTTTTTACTATTAAAAACATTGTTATTTGTACTTGTTTTCTTCTAATGTCTTTTTTGCTATTAACATATAAAATATCTTTAGTAAAATCACAATAAAAAGCAGACAAATCATTAGTAACAAAATTTAAAATTAAATGATAGATAGTATTAAATTGGTAAGTTTGATAATTTTCATTAATTTTAATCACTAATCCGTTTAATTTATTTAAAATATATTGATCAACTTCTGATAAACTATTAATAATTTCTTCTTCTGTTTTATTTTCAATAGTTTTGATATCTAAATCAAATAAATTACCTAGTAAGAAACGAAAAATATTTCTGATTTTACGATAGTTTTCACTAACTTGTTTTAAAATTTCAGTACCAATTCTTGTATCATCAGTAAAATCAACACTGGCTACTCATAATCGTAAAATATCAGCACCATTAGTATCACAAATTGATTTAACACTAATAACATTACCAATTGATTTTGACATTTTATTGTCTTTAGCATCAGTTACAAAACCATGTGCTAACAAGTTTTTATATGGACTACTATTATTAGTAATAGTTCCTGTTGTTAAACTTGAATTAAATCAACCACGAAATTGATCATTACCCTCCAAATATAAATCTGCTGGTCAAGGTAAATTATTATTTTTAATAACTGCTAAGTGGGAAACACCACTATCATATCAAACATCCATGATATCTTGTTCTTTATAAAAAATACCATTTGGGCTATCTTTATGTTGATATTTAGGTGGTAATAAATCTTTTGCTTCTTTTTCAAATCAAATATTTGAACCATGTTTAGCAAATAAATCAGCCACATGATTAATAAGGTTTATATCCATGATTGGTTCTTTTTTTTCAGTATAAAAAATTGGAATTGGTAATCCTCAAGCACGTTGACGAGAAATGCATCAATCATAGCGATTATTTGTCATTAATAACATTCTTTTTTTTGCTCATTCAGGAACAAAATTTACTTTATTAATATTTTTAGTAAGTAATGGTTTGATTTTTTCAATAGCGATAAATCATTGTAAAGTAGCACGATAAATAACGGGTTTTTTAGTTCGTCAATCATGTGGATATTGATGTTTAAATCATTTCATACCAATTAATGTACCATTATTTTTTAAGCGCTCAACAATAATTTTATTAGTATCATCATAAAACTTATTGACTAATTGTTCATCATTGATTTCTGCTGTAAATTGACCTTGATCATTAATTGGACAAAGAATTTTGATATTATGTTTTAATCCTAAATCAAAATCTTCTTCACCAAACGCTGGAGCAGTATGAACAATTCCAGTTCCATCATTTATAGTAACATGAGAACCATGAACGATTGGGGTTTTTCTTTGATATAATGGATGTAATGCTGTTAATCCAATTAAATCTTTACCAGAAATTGTTTTAACAATTGTAAAATTGGTGATGTTGTTTGCTTTAGTAAAAGAATCAATCAATGGTTGTGCAATAATATATTGTTGTTCATTAGTCTTAATAATACTATATGTAAATTCTTCATTTACTGCTAACATTTGATTGCTAGGAATGGTTCATGGTGTTGTTGTTCAAATTACTAGTGAGGTAGGTAAGTTAAATATTTTTTTTTCATCATTTAGTAAAAAGGCAACATAAATAGCAACACTAGTTTTTGTTAAATATTCAACTTCAGCTTCAGCTAAGGCACTTTCACTTGATGGTGATCAATATACAGGATATAAATTACGATATACTAGTTTTTTTTCTACCATTTTAGCAAAAACTTTAATTTGTTCAGATTCATATTTTTTATCATAAGTAACATAATGATCTTCAAAATCTGTTAATAATCCTAATGTTTTAAATTGATTAATTTGATTAGCAACTTGCAGTTCTGCATATTTTTGACATTGTTTTCTAAAATCTGATACTGCTATTGTTTTACGATTAATTCCTGAGTTAGTAACTGCTGTTTCAATAGGTAAACCATGCGTATCTCAACCCGCAATATAGGGTGCATAATAATTGCTACTATTATAATAGCGAACAATAATATCTTTTAAAATTTTATTTAATGCATGTCCTAAATGTAGATCACCGTTAGCATATGGAGGTCCATCATGAAGGATAAAAGTTTTCGTAGATTTTTTATTTTTGTTAATTAGTTGTTGATATATTTTTTGGTCTTGTCAATATTTTTGTAGTTGTGGTTCTTTTATAGTTAAATTAGCACGCATTTCAAAGTTAGTTTGAGGCATTAATAATGTATCTTTATAGTTTTTATTCATGTATATTATTCTCCTTTAAAATAACAAGTTTTATTTGTACTAATTATTCTTTTTTATTCTTAAATCATTATACTAGTAATTACTTGAAATTTGTATAATATTTACTTTATTTTAATAATAAGATTTTATAAAACTTAAAAGTTAAAAATATTACTTTTAGTGAGTATTATTTTATAATAAAGTATAAACTTATTAAAGTTTATAAAAAATATTTTTAAAATTTTAAAAAAGAGGTTAATGAATAATGTTAAAAATTTTTATTTCATATCATCATTTAAGAGAACAAAAAGCAAAGGATGAATTATCAGAATTAATTTTGCAGTGTTATGGAGAATATTTTGAAGTGAAAGACGTATCTGTAAAACTAGGTGATATTGATCCGCAATTGCCTCCTAAAAAGATATTTAAAACTATTAGAGAAGAGTATTTAAAAGATTCAGACATTACTGTAGTTATTTTAGGAAAACATACAAAATGTAGAAAACATATTGATTGAGAAATTGCATCTTCATTATCAATATATGGTAGTCTTCATCGAAGGGGAAAAAATGGTTTATTAATACTTTTAACTGATGATTTTATTAAAAAAGCAAAAAAAAATTGTGATTTTAATGATAATGATTACAAAACTTTAATTAATGAACAAAATTCTACTCCAAGAATTTATGAAAATGTAATAAATAACTATGCAATCGTTGAAAGTTTTTCAAATGTAGTTTCAAATCCTTTAAAGTTTAAAAAATTACTTGATAAATGTCAAGATAAAGTTAAAACTGAAAAATTGAAAAAAAACTTTGATCTTTTCAAAGAAATAAATTTGTTTGAAGAAAATATAGAAGATTGTCCAAAAAAATCTAAAAAGAAACTAAATTGTTATCTCTCTTCACAAAAACAGAAATCACAAAAAAATTTGTTTGAAGAAAATATAGAAGATTGGCCAAAAAAATCTAAAAAGAAACTAAATTGTTATCTCTCTTCACAAAAACAGAAATCACAAAAAAATTTATTTGAAGACATTAAAACAAAAGTGAATAATATAGACTCTATTTCTGCAACTATTCAATATTTATTTGTTGATTTCTTTTTTTAAATCAAATTATTATCAAAAATATATAAAATTAAAAAGGTTTTATTTTTTTTAGTAAATAAAACTAAAAAAACTTTATTTTAGTAGTATAATAAAAATACTTACTTAGTTAAGGGTAAGTAAATATTCATTGCGGTTGGCACCTAACAGTGAATAGGAGTTACCATTATTGGTAACTCTTTTATTTTAAATAATTATTATATACCTCAAAATTTAATAATATTTAAATTATTTATATAATATGAAAATAAAAAATATTGTAAAAATTTCTAAAATTTGGTAAAAGATAAGTGTAAAACTAAATATAGTTTTTAATCCATTGCTTTGTTTGTAAGTAAATGGGTTTTATTTTACTAAGAAGGTGTATAAAATGCGTGATAATGATAAAAGAAAATCAACAACATTTCAGCGAATAATGGAAAATAATCCAGAAAATATTTTTGCTCAAACCGATGGTTCTATAAAAAAAGACATGGAGGTTTAGCAATAAAATCTTCTAGAAGTGAAAATAGTTTAAATGAAGCAAATAATGATAGTAATGTTTTAAATAAATATAAATATAATTGTCTTACAATTATAGAAGATCAAAAGATAAGTAAACTTAGAGAAGAAATTTTTAATTTTACAAAACAATTAGAAGATGTCAAAAGAACAAATGATGATTTAAATAAAAAATTAACTATTATTAGAGAAAATCTTTTTGAATTAGAAATTATTCAACTTAAACCTTTACTTGATGATTTAAAACGTAAAGAAAGAAAAATGGAAATAAATAAAACTAAGAAACAAAATACAACCGATAGTGAATTTAGAGAATATTTTGCGCTTAAAGAAACAATATCAGATAAAGAATTAGAAATTGAAGAACAAAGAAATATAAAAAAAGAATTGAATAATAATATTAAAAAAAATAATTCTAAAATTGAAGAATTAGAAAATACTATAAGCAATTTAAATAGTGAACTAGATAGTTATAGTGATGATTGGATGCCGTTATCATTAAAAGAAAATATTAATAGAAGAATAGAACTACAAAGAAAAATTGATGAAGAAAATTTAACTGAAGAGCAAAAACTAGAAATATTTTCTAATATTTCTAAGTTAAAAAAAGAAATAAAAAAAGAATGAAATATTAAAAATCAAAATGTTCAAAAAATTTATGAAGAAATTTTTCCAATTGAAGATAAGATATTTTATATAACAACTTTAGTTTATAATGATGAATCAATTTTTGAAGAAATAATATATTTTGATAATAATGAAAAAAATGAGGTTGAAGTTTGAAAACAGACTAAAAAGTACCAGAGTATTGAAGAATATAAAAAAAGCACTTGTTTAATTGATAAAGAAAATGCAAATAATATTAGTACAATGCCAGTTAAAGAATTATTAAAAGAACAAATGGAATTAAAATCAAAGCCATCTAAAACGGAGTGAAAAGTTTGGGTTATTATTTTAGTCATTACTATTGTTATTGTTGTTCTTCCAAATTTGCTTCCTGTGATTTTAGCTCCTTATTTGGCTGCTGCAATAGTGGCAACAATTAAGATTGATATTGCTATTGCTTCAGTTTTTATTAGTGGAGGTTTTAAAGCAATTACATCAGTTTTTTCAACTGCATCAAAAAAAGTTGAATCATGAATTTATAATAAAATATTTAAAAATAATAAAGATAAAAAAGAAAAAGAAAAAAAGAAGTTAAATCAGTATCTAAGGATTTAACAAGTGATAAATTAGAAACTAAGTTAGAAACACAATTTAATATATTAAAATAAGAACTGGATGGTAGAAAACTTAAAACTATAAATTAACTAATGAATGATAAAACAATAATAAATGTTGAAAATAATATAATTCCACTTGAAAATCAGTTTGATGTAGATAAAGCAAATTCTATGGACAATATGCAACCTCCTACAAATGTAAGACAACGACGTTACTCATTTTAAAATATAACGATAATTAGTTTAATTATTCTTACTTAATTAAGTAAGAATAATTTTTTATATATTTTTATATATATTTTTAATAAAAAATATATAATTTTATTGAGTATTTAAAGGTAGAAAAAATATTCAAAAAGTGAAAGGAATAATAAATTATGCCATGAAAATCTATTGAGAATAATAAATTAAAACAAGAAGCACATGCTAAAAATGCTGATAAAATAAATAAAGCTTGAGGAGAAAAAAATGAATCTGAAAGAAGAGAAAGAGTTTGTAAAAATCTTGAGTTAGATAAATCAAAAATAAATAGTGAATCTTCTTCAAGTGAAAGCAAAAACTCTAGTAGTAAAAATAGTAACCAGTTATAAAAAAACAATTTTTTTAATTAAAATAAACTTCAATATGAAGTTTATTTTAATTTATTTTTTTAATCTTAATTAAGATATTGATGAAATTAGCATTTATGTTATTAAAAATAGTGTTTATAACTTAAAAGATATATAATAAAAAATTATTTATTTAATCTTTTGTAAATTTTTCTTGATTTTAATATATATATATCATATAATATATAAGCTAGAATAAGCCAAAGACAGCAACGGACTTTTGTCTTAATTATGTTGCTCAGGTAATTTCCATCATTATATATGCATGTGATTTACTCGGTTTTGTTCCGAGTTTTATTTACTACTTATTGCTAGTTATTTCAGAATAATAAGGAGGTGTACTTATGCGCCCAGCAATGGTTGAAAAACAAAAAACTATTGATTTAATTGCTAAGCAAATTAATGATTCAAAAACAACAATTGTTGTACAATATCAAGGTATGAATGTTGAAGAAATTAGTTCTTTATGTAAGGAATTAAGAGCTAAAGGTGCAACATTCACTATTTATAAGAATAATTTAGTTGCTCGTGCTTTAAAAAAAGAATATTCATCGCTTGAAAGTAGTTTAGTTGGCCCAAATGGTTTTATCTTTGGATTTGAAAACGACTTAGAAACAGCTAAAATAGTTTCTAATTATGCTAAAATTAATAAATTATTAGTATTAAGAGGTGGCATTTTTGAAGGGAAAGTTATTGACCAAAGTGAGTTACAAAAAATAGCTTCATTACCATCAAAATTAGAATTAATTTCAATGTTAGCTTCTTGTTTACAAGCACCAGTTTGCAATTTGGCTTTAGCAATTAAAGCAGTAGCCCAACAAAAAGAAAACGCATAATTAACACTTATTAAATAAAAAAATATATGGAGGAAAAAATAATGGAAAATATTACAAATAAACAAATTATTGAACATGTTAAAACAATGACAGCAGTTCAATTAAAAGAATTAGTTGAATTAATTGAAACAACTTTTGGAGTAACTGCAGCAGTTGTTTCTGCACCATCAGCAGCTAAAGAAGAAGCAACAAAACCATCAACAGTTTCTGTAATCTTAAAAGAAGTAGGAGACAAAAAAGTTGATGTTATTAAAGCAGTTAAAGCAATTGTTGGTGGTACAATGTCTTTAATGGATGCTAAAAAAATGGTTGATGCAGTAGCAACAGGACCACAAAAGATTTTAGAAAATATTGATACAGCAAAAGCAACAGAACACGAAGCAACGTTAAAAGCCGTTGGTGCTATTGTTGAAGTTAAGTAGTTCAAATATTAAAAATTTATATGAAAACCAGTTTTAATTAATACTGGTTTTCTGTTTGTTATTTAACTAAAAATTATCAACTTAAAACTTAATATTTTATCAAACTAATTAGTAAATTAATACTAATTAACTGAAATCAAATTATTTGATTTTAATAAATTTTTAAAATTGGAGATGAACCAATGTCATATACTACAAAACAATTTGGTCATTATGCTAAAAGACGTGACTATACTAAAGTATCAGGAAATTTAGATCTTCCTGATTTAATTTCAATTCAACGTGATACTTATAAATGATTTATTGATACAGGAATACAAGAAGTATTTAATGAAATATTTCCGGTAACTGATAATGATAATCGTATTATTTTATCATTGATTGATTGAGAATTTCGTAAACCAAGAAGAACATTAAAAGAAGCAAAAGATGAGTCAAAAACTTATGAAGCACCAATCTATACAAAATTATCTTTATCAATTCATGAAAATAATCATCATTTAACTATTGCTGCTAAAGATAATATTTTAGATTATTTAATGCGTTGAATTAAAGACCAATTTGGTATTAAAAACATTAATGAACCAAAAGTTAGCGATAATATATATTATTTTGAAGAAAAAAATGTTCATGCTAATAGTGAATTTTCAACTATTGAAGTTACTATTAAAAGTAGAGAAGAAGATGTTTTAATTGTTGATTATACATTAACTCGTGAAGGAGATGTATTTTTAGGTGATTTTCCATTAATGACACAAAAAGGAACATTTATTATTAATGGAAGTGAAAAGGTTGTTGTTTCACAATTAGTTCGTTCACCAGGTGCATATTTTAAAATTGAAATTGATCCAAAAACCGGATTATATAAATTTTTAGGTGATTTAATTCCATCACGTGGAACTTGACTAGAATTTGAAACTGATTCTAAACGTAATAAATTAGTTCGTAATAAAAATGCAATTAAAGATATTATTCAAGTTAAAATTGAAAAATCACGTAAAATTGCAGTAACCACTTTACTTACTGCCTTAGGATTAACTAAAGATGATGTTATTAATATCATTGGTAAAGATGATGTTTTATTAAATACTTATGAATATGATGAACATCAAAATTGACCAGCAGCAGTACAAGAAATTTATAAAAAAATTAAAGCCGGAGAAACTGCCAGTGTTGATGGTGCTGCAAAATTTTTAACTGGATTATTATTTGATTCAAAAAAATATGATTTAACAAAAGCAGGAAGATATAAGCTAATTCAAAAATTAGCTATTACAGATCGTGTTTTAAATTACATTCTAGCTGAAGATATTAAAGATATTAGAGGTAATGTTGTTTTATCCAAAAAAACAGTAATTGGTAAATCACAATTAGAAATTCTAAAAACAGTATTAGAAGAAGGAGCATGTTTAGTACCTTTAAAAACATCAATCAGTGATAGTGAACCAAAACATTATGTGCAGTTAATTAAAGTTTATAATGATAAAGAAAGATTAAATGAAGTTATTAATGTTGTTGGAATTAATCCTAAATGTAAAGAAGTAATTATTACTATTGCTGATGTTTTAGCAACGCTTTCTTATATTTTAAATTTTGTTCATGGTATTGGTAATGCTGATGATATTGATCACTTAGCAAATCGTCGTATTCGTACAATTGGTGAATTATTACAAAACCAATTTCGTATTGGAATGGGACGTATTGAAAAAAACGTTAAAGAAAAAATGTCAACTACTGATAGTGATAAAATGAAACCAGCAAATATTACAAATAATAAACCATTAACAGCTGTTATTGGTGAGTTTTTTAACTTATCACAATTATCACAATTTATGGATCAAACTAATCCATTAGCAGAATTGGCTAATAAAAGACGTTTAACTGCTTTAGGACCTGGTGGATTATCACGTGATCGTGCTAGTTTAGAAGTTCGTGATGTTCACTATTCTCACTATGGAAGAATTTGTCCGATTGAAACTCCTGAAGGACCTAATATTGGTTTAATCAATAATTTAGCCACTTATGCTCGTATTAATGAATACGGTTTTATTGAAACACCTTACCGTCAAGTAATTGCAGGTAAAATTACTAATGAAATTAAATATTTAACTGCTGGTGAAGAAAAGAATTATATCATTGCACAAGCTAATATTGAATTAGATACTAATAATGTTATTAAAAATAATAATGTTATTGCTCGTAGTAATGGTCAAAATATTATTGTTGGACCAAACGAAGTTGAATATATTGATGTTTCACCAAAACAAATTGTGTCAATAGCTACAAGTTGTATTCCCTTTTTAGAAAATGATGATGCTAACCGTGCTTTAATGGGAGCTAATATGCAACGTCAAGCAATTCCATTATTAAAACCGCAAACACCAATTGTTGGTACGGGTGTTGAGTATGCTGTTGCTCGTGACTCAGGATTAGCTATTGTTGCTAATTTACCGGGAGTTGTACAATATGTTGATTCTCATGAAATTATTATTAAATCAGAAGATGAAATAACAACTTATGAGTTAAGTCGTTTTGAACGTAGTAATCAAGGAACAGCAGTAACTCATGTGCCATTAGTAAAAGTTGGTGATAAAGTTGAAGTTAATCAAATTTTAGCAGATGGACCTTCGATGAAAGATGGCGAACTTGCATTAGGACAAAATGTAATTATTGCTTTCATGACTTGACATGGTTATAACTATGAAGATGCTATTATTATTAGTGAACGTTTAGTAAAAGATGATGTTTATACTTCAATGCATATTGAAGAATATAATTTAGAATGTCGAAAAACAAAACAAGGTAAAGAAGAAATTACACGTGAAATCCCTAATACTTCTGAACAATCAAGAGGTTATCTTGATGATGAAGGAATTGTTTTAATTGGAACTGAAGTTAAAGAAGGAGATATTCTTGTTGGTAAAGTTACACCAAAAGGTCAAACACAATCAACTGCTGAAGAAAAATTATTAGCAGCTATTTTTGGTGAAAAATCACGTAATGTTAAAGATAATTCATTACGAGTACCTAATGGTGGTGCTGGAATTGTTCAAGGTATTAAACGTTATAAACGTGAAGATGGTTTTGACTTACCTTCAGAAGTAGAAGAAGTAGTTAAAATATTTATTGTCCAAAAACGTAAAATCCGAGAAGGAGATAAAATGGCTGGAAGACACGGAAATAAAGGTGTTATTTCTAAAGTCTTACCAATTGAAGATATGCCTTTCCTAGAAGATGGAACACCGGTTGATATTATGTTAAATCCATTAGGAGTACCATCGCGGATGAATATTGGACAAATTCTTGAATTACACTTAGGAATGGCTGCTAAAACTTTAGGAATTAAAGTAGCAACCCCTGTTTTTGATGGTGCAAAAAATCAAGACTTGTTAGATATTATGAAAGAAGCAAAATATAATGATTTTGATAAATTAACATTATATGATGGTTTAACTGGTGAAAAGTTTGCCAAGAAAATTTCTGTTGGTGTTATGTATATGCTAAAACTATCACATATGGTAGATGATAAATTACATGCTCGTAATGTGGGTCCATATTCATTAATTACTCAACAACCATTAGGTGGTAAGGCACAAAATGGTGGACAAAGATTTGGAGAAATGGAAGTTTGAGCATTAGAAGCTTATGGTGCTGCTCATACTTTACAAGAAATCCTAACTATTAAATCTGATGATATTAAAGGTAGAATTAAAACTTATGAAGCGATTCTACGTAATAAACAGATTCCAACGCCAGGTATCCCTGAATCATTTAATGTTTTAACAAAAGAACTACAAGGTTTAGGAATAAATATTGTGTTAATTGACGAAAAAGGTCAAGAACAAAAAGTGGTAACTTACGATGAAGAAGTCGAAAGTTATCTTGAGGATTAGAAAAGGAGTAATAAATATATGCAAATGCAAAAAAATTCAAAACATTATACTGCCCTTAAAATTTCTCTTGCTTCTCCCGATCAAATTCGCTCATGATCACATGGAGAAATTACAAAGCCAGAAACAATTAATTATAAGTCATTAAAACCTGAAAAAGATGGATTATTTGATGCACGAATATTTGGACCAACTAAAAATTATGAATGTACTTGTGGTAAATATAAGAAAATAAAAAATAAAGGTAAAGTTTGTGAACGTTGTTTAGTAGAAATTACTGAAGCAATTGTTCGACGTGAACGTTTAGGACACATTGAGTTAGAAGAGCCAGTAACTCATATTTGAATGTTAAAGGCTTCTCCTTCAAGAATTGCGTTAGCATTAGATATGAAAGCTAAAGACTTAGAAGAAGTAGCATATTTTGTTTCTTATATTGTTTTAGACCCAGGGACCGCTAAAGGTTTAAAACAAAAAATGATTATGGATTTAGGTAATGCTAAATCTTCAACTGATACTCGTAATCGTTTACGTAAAGTATTTGCACAAATTTTAGAACAATTAGAACCTTCTTCTTTTGCTTATACTCGTGCTCAAATGTTAACTGATACTTTAGCAGATACTTCACGTCCATTTTCAATGGATGAATGTGCTCAATTTATTACTAAACATACTGGAACAAAATTTGGAATTGGTGCTTCAGCTATTGAGTATTTATTAAAAAATATTAATTTAGAAAAAGAATTTCTTGCCATTAAAAAACAATTGACAAACAAGAAATCACAAACTGATCGTAGAAAACTAGAACGTCGTTTAGATGTTATTGATTCATTTGCTAAATCAGGAAATAAACCAGAATGAATGGTATTACACGCTATTCCGGTGATTCCACCTGATATTCGTCCAATTATTCAGTTAGATGGTGGTCGTTTTACAACATCAGAAATTAATGATTTATATCGAAGAATTATTATTCGTAATGAACGCTTAAAAAAAGTAAAACAAATGGGAGCACCAATCTTAATTATTAATAATGAAAAAAGAATGTTGCAAGAATCAGTTGATGCTTTATTTGATAATGAACGTAAAGCACGTCCAGTAACAGGAAGAGATAAACGTCCATTAAAATCTTTAACTTCAACATTAAAAGGAAAACAAGGACGTTTCCGTCAAAACTTATTAGGTAAGCGTGTTGATTATTCAGGTCGAAGTGTTATTGCTGTTGGTCCGGAATTAAAAATGTATCAATGTGGTATTCCTCGTGATATGGCAATTATTTTGTTCAAACCTTTTGTTGTGCAAAGATTAGTTCATCAAGAATTAGCTTTAAATATTAAAATTGCTGAAAAATTAATTGAAATCCAAGATGAACGAATTTGAGATGTTTTAGAAGAAGTAATTAAAGATCGTCCTGTTTTATTAAACCGTGCCCCAACTTTACACCGTTTAGGAATTCAAGCATTTGAACCAATTCTAGTTAAAGGGAAAGCTATTCGTTTACATCCACTAGTAACTCCTGCTTTTAATGCTGACTTTGATGGTGACCAAATGGCTGTTCACGTGCCAATTACCCAAGAAGCAGTAGCTGAAGCAAGAAGTTTAATGTTAGGTTCAAAAAATATTTTAAGTCCTAAAGATGGTAAACCAATTGTTACGCCAACTCAAGATATGGTTCTTGGTAATTATTATTTAACTATTGAAAAATTAGATGAATTAGGTCAAGGTTCAATTTTTAAAGATGTTAATGAAGCAATTAAAGCTTATGATACAAAACAAGTTTCATTACATGCTATTATTGGAATTCGTGTTGCTAGTTTAGGTGCAAGTAAATTTGCTGCTACCGATCAAAACAAATTTTTAATTACTACTATTGGTAAGATTATTTTTAATCAAATGTTTTCAGAAAGAATGCCATTTATTAATCGCCCAAATATTATTAATTTAACTGAAACCCATAATGAAGATTTAGTTACAACTGATGTTGATTTTCGTGAATTTATTAAAAAAAGAATTATTGTTGAACCATTTAAGAAAAAAGCTTTAGCAGATATTATTCATAAATATTTTAAAACTTTTGGAACTCAATTAACTGCACAAATGTTAGATAAAATGAAAAATCTTGGTTTTAAATTTTCAACAATTTCAGGAACAACAATTTCTGCAGGCGATGTTGTATCTTATTCAGGTAAAACAAGATTATTTAAAGAAGCAGATGAATATGTTAAAACAATTAACAAGTTTTATAAACAAGGTATGCTAACTAATCGTGAGCGTCATTACCATATTATTAATAAATGAAGTGGAATTAAAAATAATATTCAAGTTGAACTAGAAACAGTTTTAAGAAAAGATATTGAAAATCCAATCTTTATGATGTGAGATTCAGGTGCTAGAACTAATATTAGTAACTTTACTCAATTAGTAGGGATGCGTGGTTTAATGAATAATCCAAAAGGAGAAGTTATTGAATTACCAATTAAATCTTCATTCCGTGAAGGATTAAATGTTTCAGAGTTCTTTATTTCTACCCATGGTGCTCGTAAAGGAATGGCAGATATGGCGCTTAAAACTTCTGACTCAGGTTATTTAACAAGAAGACTAGTTGACGTTTCACAAGATATTATTGTTACTGAAGAAGATTGTAATACCGGTAATGGCTTTATAATTAGTGACGTTGTTGACCAAAAACGTAATAATATTATTGTGCCCTTACGTGACCGTTTATTTGGACGTTTTGTTCAAGGTGATGTTGTTGATAGTAAAAATAATGTAATTGTTGCAAATAATGAATTAATTACTGAAAAATTAGTAGAAACAATATTAGAGGCAAAAATTACAAAAATAAATATTCGTTCAGTTTTAACTTGTGAAGCAAGTTATGGTGTTTGTCAAAAATGTTATGGTATTAATTTAACAACAGGTTCTATTGTTGCTATTGGTGAAGCAGTTGGAATTATTGCAGCGCAATCAATTGGTGAACCAGGAACTCAACTAACGATGAGAACTTTCCATACTGGAGGAGTTGCTGGTGGTAGTGATATTACCCAAGGATTACCAAGAATTAAAGAATTATTAGATATTACTAATCCCAAAGGTGCTGTTGCTATTATTAGTGAGTTTGATGGTAAAGTAACAGATATTCGTGAAGAGCAAGGAATTTATACAATTACTGTAAAGTCAAAACTTGACTATAAAGAATATAAAACTCAATATAATGCGCAGGTAAGAATTAAAATTGGTGATAATGTTAAGATTGGCCAAAAACTAACTGAAGGTGCAATTAATATTACACAATTACTAGAAATAGCAGGAATCATTGAAGTTCAACAATATATTTTAAAAGAAGTACAACGTGTTTATCGTTTACAAGGAATTGAAATTTCTGATAAGTATATTGAAATTATTGTAAAACAAATGTTGAATCGTATTTTTGTAGTTGAAGGTAATGATTCACCATTATTGCCTGGAGCGATTGTTGATATCAAAGAATTTAAGAATGTTAATGCTAAAATTATTGTTGCTGGTAAAAAACCCGCTTTTGGTCATCCAATTATTTTAGGGATTAAAAAAGCACCATTAGAATCAGAATCATTCTTGGCTGCTGCTTCTTTCCAAGATACAACAAGAGTATTAACTAATGCTGTTATTAAGTCAAAACAAGATAATTTACGTGGTTTAAAGGAAAATGTTATTTTAGGAAACTTGATACCGGCCGGTACTGGTTTAATGCCAACTGAGAAGTTAATAGGTATGGGTAATTCTTCACTTGAAGAAGAATACTAAATTAAAATAAAAATAAAAAGTGAGAATTTTATTCTCACTTTTTAAATATTTATATTTTATTTTCTAATGTTTAATTTTACTAGTTGTATGTTTTAAAGATAGGATAAATATATTTCTGGACATTCTTGTGTATAATTAGTTTTACCAGAATTTATAAATTTTTTTGTTTTTTTAGTAAACTCTTGCATTGTTTTTTCTTCTTTTTCTTTTGCTTCACATTCTTCTGAATTACCTTTTTTATGGAGATGTATTCTTTTAAAATTTTCATCTTTCATTATACTTATTTTTTGTAGTTTACTACCAATTCCACTATCTTTACTATTATGTTTTAAAGATAATTTTCTTAAAAGATTACTTTTATTATCATCTTTAGTAAAGTTGGTTGTAGTTTCTTGTAGTAATTGATTATTAATTTCACTATCTTGAATTGAAGTTAATATTACATTATCTATTTTTTCCTCTAATTTAAAAGGTACTACAATATTACTATCATCATCTTTGTTAAAATCATTATCTTTACTCAAAGTTAATATTGCATCATTTATTTTTTCCTCTGATTTAGAAGGTACTACAATATTACTATCATCATCTTCGTTAAAACCACTATCTTGACTTGAAGTTAATTTTTCATTATTTATTTTTTCCTCTGATTTAGAAGGTACTACACTATCATTATCATCATTTTCTTTGTTAACACCATTATCTTTATTTGAAGATAATTTTGCATTTTCTATTTCTTCGTCTGATTCAGAAAGTATTTCAATATCACTATCTTCTTCTTTAAAACCATTATCTTTATTTGAAGATAATATTGCATTATCTATTTCTTTTTTTTCATTAAAAACAGTATCTTTAGTATTATCTTTTAAAACAGTTGGTTTTAAAAAACTAGGGCTGATAACATTTTGATAAAACATTTCTTCTTTTTTATGATTAGATTGAACTTTATCAAGTAAATTTTTAAGAATTATTATATCTGAAAAGATTTCATCATAAGTAGCAATAATTACATGTTTATTTATTACGGTTTCATATATTCTTTGACCAGCATTTTCTTGGGTGATTAAAGAAGAATAATCACAAGTGTTATTAAAATTACAATTTATTTTTGCTTTTTTAATAAAATCAGCAGTTAAAAGTATTATAAAACTATTTATCTTCTTTCTTCTATTTAAACTTCCATATTTATTTAATGAAGCTTCAATTTCTCAGTCAATATGTTGTCTACATTTTGTATGTATTCCTAGAATAAGAATAGTAATAGTTGTATCTTTTAAATGATTTTGTCTAATAGTTTTAGCGATTTCATTATTTGATCATGTGGTATCAATATCCCCTATTTCTACAGACATGTCTTTTATATTTAAATAATTAGCATACTTTTTAATTAACTCTGCTAATTGGTCTTTTTCTTCTTGTTCTCTTAGATGATGATATGAAATAAAAATTTTTCTCACTGTTTAACTCCTTTTTTTAACATTATTAAGACTTATGTTTTATAATCAAAAAAATTATAAAACATAAGTCTTAATAGGTAATTTTAAAGATATTGTTTTAAAAATTTAAATTTGTTTTTTACTTATATTTTATTTAAACATTTAATATTTTAATCTGTGTAGTTTAATAATTTTTTGATTTGTTCATTAGTTGCAGTTGAAAGTGAAAGTATTGAAATAAAATATAAGTATTTGTTTTCTATTAAATCTTTTCTAACTTTATCAATTTGTTTTCAAAAATCTTCGATTTCTTCTTTGCTTAAATTTTCATCATTAATGATGAAATTACCATTAGTATCTATTTTGTTAGTGATCTACTAGCAATTAAGATTGGTCTGATTTTTAAATTCATAATTTTTAAAATTACATCTGTTACTAAATTATTGTTATCGGAAGTTAATAATATTTGTTTACTTTCATCAAAAGTATTTTTAATACTTTTGATTGCTTCAGAAACTCTTCCTTCGGATTTATTTACTAATATTGAACTTGTCAAAATTATAAAAAAATTTCAGGCAATTTTTGTTGGTTTTTTATTAACTCCACTTTCTGATTTTAGGAATTTTTTAAATAAATTTATATCAACATCTCTAATAAATATTTCTTTAAAATATTTTCTTAGTTTTATTTTTAATTCTTTTTTCGTTCCTATGATTTGACTAAAATCATTTGAAGAAAGTATCCTTTTAACTTTGTTTTTTTGTTTATAATTTAATAAAAATTTTATTAGTAAAAACATTAAAAGTAATATGAAAAAAATAAGTAAAGCAATACTTGAAATATAAGCTATTCAATTAAATATTTTAGTTGTAGTCAATCTGCTTTTCCTTAGTTTTATCCATAAAATGTTAAACATAATACGACAAAAAAATATATAACTTTTATATTTATAATTTGGGGTATTAGTTTAAAAAAAATAAAAAAATTTAGTATTATAATTTTTTAATTAAATAGTTACTTGTTTTGTGTTAGTTATTAATTTTATTTTAGTTTCTTATTAATATTTATTGAAAATTATTATGATATTAATAATAATATTCCATTTTAATTATATACATATATAATTAAAAAAATCTATTAAAAAGCAACATAATATAAGAATTTTTTTAAAAAAATTATTTTTATAATGTTTCTTTTTTATGTATTTTATACTGATCTGTGTAGTTTAATAATTTTTTGATTTGTTCATTAGTTGCAGTTGAAAGTGAAAGTATTGAAATAAAATATAAGTATTTGTTTTCTATTAAATCTTTTCTAACTTTATCAATTTGTTTTCAAAAATTTTCGATTTCTTCTTTGCTTAAATTTTCATCATTAATGATAAAATTACCATTAGTATCTATTTTTGTTAGTGATCTACTAGCAATTAAGATTGGTCTGATTTTTAAATTCATAATTTTTAAAATTACATCTGTTACTAAGTTATTTTTATCAGAAGTTAATAATATTTGTTTACTTTCATCAAAAGTATTAAAAATACTTTTGATTGCTTCAGAAACTCTTCCTTCGGATTTATTTACTAATATTGAACTTGTCAAAATTATAAAAAAATTTCAGGCAATTTTTGTTGGTTTTTTATTAACTCCACTTTCTGATTTTAGGAATTTTTTAAATAAATTTATATCAACATCTCTAATAAATATTTCTTTAAAATATTTTCTTAGTTTTATTTTTAATTCTTTTTTCGTTTCTATGATTTGACTAAAATCATTTGAAGAAAGTATTCTTTTAACTTTGTTTTTTTGTTTATAATTTAATAAAAATTTTATTAGTAAAAACATTAAAAGTAATATAAAAGAAATAAGTAAGCTAGAACCAGAAATAACACCTATTCAACTAAATACTTGATTTTGACTCAATTTAATTTTCCTTTCAAATAACATGAAATATGATGTTGATATTTTATTTTAATTATACATAGACATAATAAAAATTAAATATTTATTAAGTGTATTTTACAAATTTTTGAATATGTATATAAAATAAATAATAAAATTAAAACTTAGATAAAAAAATATTTTTTGTTAAAATATAATTGATTTAAGCGGTAATATTAAAAAACTTTCTAATTGAAAATAGTTATTTATTAAAAGGGTAATTTTAAATAATTATTTTATGTTAGGAGTTAATTTTAAATTATGGCTAAAAATGATAATTGTTCATGTGAACAAGTATTTCATTTAGCGATTTATATATGTAAACTTTGTGACCAAGTTATTTGTCCTAAAAGAGTTTTGCAAAACTTATATACTAGAAAATATTATTGTCCAAATTGTATATTAGATATTGATTTAAATAAATCAATGAGACAACAAGAAAGTAAGTTAAATTATGAGACATAAGTGTAGTGATTGAACTTATGAAAGAGTATTTGGTTGTGAAATGTGTTATAGAGTTGCTAATGAAATGGAACGAATAAGAAAAGAGAATAAAAGAAATAAGTAAAAATTGAATAAGGGGCTTATATATGGATTATATATTTTTCATTAAGCCCCAATGGATTAGATTATAATTCATAAATAAGCTCCTTATTAGTATATAAAGTAAGGAGTTTTATTTATGCCTAATGAGTTAGAACAAACTAGTAATTATACTTTACCTAAAATATTAAGAACTGGATTAAGTCCATTAAGTGCTATGGTTGGAGTTAGTGCTTATTATGGTCAATATTTAAAAGACCCAATTTTAGGTTCTATTAATTCTTTGTTATTTAGTAAAAAGTTAGGAATTGATATATGGAATATTAATCAAAGACCTACTACTAGAAATAAAGTTATTAATAGTTATAAAAAGATATTTTTAGGTTTAGGAACAATTGGATTAATTAATTATGCTAAGTTTGTTCAGTATGTAAATAAGTCAGTTTCTTTATTAAGAGATGAACCTTGTTTTTGACCACCATGTCCTACTGAGCCACCAATTCCTACTCCAATACCAACACCTAAGCCAATAGTTGATAAGGCTTTTGTAGATTGAGATACTTATATATCTTTAAATAGTTTTGGTATAGCAAATGTTATTAGTGGTTTAACTGAATTAATACCTAATAGATTTGAAACTATACGTAAAATAGCAAATATGGGTACTGGTGGTTGTTTGATTAGTAGTGGTGTTGCTATGGGTATTAATAATGATTTTAATAATTATTTTGCTATTCCTACAATTATTGCAGGAGCAAGCGAGATTATAAATTAGTTATTATTGCCTTTTGGAAATACTAATAATGTTGTTCAAATGCAAGAAGTATTTACTGATGAAAGAGCAAGATTAATTAATGCTAGTGTTAGTGATTATCAAAGTACAGATGACAGTATGGTTGATGTTGATTTAAATGATGATAGTATGTCTGAGATTAATTTAGATAGAGCAAGTTTAAATTGGGATTATTCTTATGCTTATACGTTAGGTGGTGTTTAAAATGGATTTTAAGGAGATTATAAAATATGCTTTATATATTGGTGGGTTTTGCCTTATACTTTGATTTTGTCGTAGTTGAATACATGAGGGTATACAGAAGTTCAAACATAAAAAACATGTAAAGGAAAAAGAAAATGACCCTGATTGTACTTTTTGTCGTAAAGATTTTGAAAAGAAGAAACGTAAATTAGAAATGGAAAAACAACAAAAAGAATTAGAGAAAGGGGGTGATTAATATGCCCGCTGGATTATCAGCATTATTAACCATGATAGGTGGTGTAGGACAACAATTATTAAATGCTTTTACTTATATTTTTGGTTGAGTATTTACAACTGGCGACGGTGGAACACTTACAAATTGACCAGTGTTAATTTCAATTGTATTTATGGTTCTTGTATTTATTAAGCAGTTTGTTGGTCATATTATTCATGGAACTCATTAGTAATTAGAAAGGAGTAAGCAAATGGTAAAGTTATTTTTTAGTTTGGTTTTTGTTTTACCTTTATTAGGTAGACTTTTACCGGTTGTTAATACTTTGGTACAAACTATTTATATACAGTATTTAAGTTCTTTTGCTGGATTACATACTGTGACACTTTTTATTAAGTCGTTCTTTTATGATAGTTTATACACTTTACCTTTGCCTATTCTTGCTTTAATAAATGTTAGTTTTGTATTTTATTTAATTTTGGGATTATTTAGATTTACAAGACATTAGGATGTGAAATTATGTTTATACCTTTTATTACAACTGTTATGCAATTATTTGCTTCAATTTTTATGAAGTTTTTTAGTTTTCCACTTGGTGACTTAGGTTTTAATTTAGGTACTTTAATGATATTTTTGATTTTGCTTAGATTTGCATTTAGGGTTATTTTACCCGAATTAATGTTACCAGCATTAGATTTAGGACAGAATGTTAAAACTATGGGTCGTGCTTCTGTTAAATTTTATAAAGGTTCATCATGAGTTGGTAAACAACTTGCTGAAAGAAAACGTTTAGATAATAAGGCTAAGGGTATTGAGAATAAAAAAGGGAAGTTTGTAGGTAAATAATTATGTCTAATTTTGTTCTTAGTATATTGCATTTTATTTTTATATTTTCTAGTAATGATATTGGTATATTTTTAAATCAAACTAATATTACTGATGAAGTTTATATTTTGTTTAATTTAACTTTTTGGTTGGTATTAGGTGTATTTTTTAATTTTATTTATCGTGTTATTAAATTTGTTTTTAGGTCATTGTTTGGGTAGGTGTTAAGTATGAGTGTTTTAGAAATTTACAATAAAATACATCAATGTATAGTTGATTATTGAACTATGTTTATAGGTAGTCCAGTTGATAATTTTACTACTATTTTATGAAATTTAGTAGTTTATGGAACTCAGTTTTTTATTGGATTTGTTTTGTTTTATGGTTCATGATGAATTTTAAAATGTTTATTTGGTAAATAATTATGTGATTTAAGTTTGCAAAATTATTTTTTGTTGTAAATACTTCTGTTCAAGCACTCACTAGTTTAATTGCTTCAAATGACCCTAATGTTGTTAATTATGATATTACAAAAGAAATGGTTAAACATGTTAAATATCATGATTTTGATGATTGAGCAACAATTCCATGAAATTCTGCTTATTTTGATGTTGACCAACCAGACTTAAAATTAGTTAGTGGTGAATTTATAGGTAATAATGAAGGTTTATATACGTGTTATTATTATAGTGATACAGTTGGTGTTCCGTCACAAATGATAGATATGGGAACTGGTGTTTATACTTTTAATAGAAAACAATTAGATGAATTTTTACGTATTATGTTTAATCATAATTATGTTGCAAAGAATAATACTAATAATTTAAATTTTGTTAATACTGGTAAAAGTATTATAAATTTTCAAACACAGTTAAATTTTGAAATTGATAAACCTTTAAGTTTTTATATTCAAGGTTTTATGTTTTATTTTGAATATGAATATTTTAAAACTTTTACTGCTAATTTTGTTTTTAGTTTTTTAGATAATGTTGGTGATACAAAATATGTTTTTAAAGGTAAGGTTGATAATGATATTTACCAGCAAGATTTATATAATTTTGTTACTATGCCTATTCGTGTTCCAAATTTAAGACATTTAACAGTATTTTTTGATGTTCATGGTGAATCAACTAGACCAACTTTTTCACCACAATTAAATTTTGGTCAAATTAATATTTTTTCAAGTGAGAAAGTAACACCAGTTCCACCAAATAGTCCTTTTAACCCTGAGTATGAGCGAGTTAGTTGATATGATGTTTTTGGTCATTTACGTAATGCTTTTAGATGAGTACTTTATGGAGTTGTTGGTAAAGTTTTATCGGTAGAACCATTAAGAGAATTTTTTACTAAACTTGATGGATTATTGAGACGTATTTTTGATGATACTATTAGTTCTGTTTTAAATGTTGATTTTACTAGTGGTTTAGAACAAGTTTTAACTTTATGAGTATTTTTAAAAGCAGTAGGATTTTAGTTGGTTAGGAGTTGAAATAATGCCTTGATATGGTTATTTACTTTTAGGAGTTATATTATTAATAATATTTTATCCATTTTTAATAACTAGAAAAAATATAAAGATATTACAACGTGTAGGTAGTTATATTATTTCAGCACCACCACGTACTGGTAAATCTGCTCTTGCTTGTTGTTTAGCACAAAAACATAAGGGTAGGGTAGTAAGTCCTATTCCTATTAAAGTTCGTAATGAGTATAGTTATCGTTGTTCTTATGATGATGTTTTTAAATTTAATCAATTAAATAGTAATTATGCTTTTAAAGAGTGTGATATGGTTGTTTTAGATGAGTTAGGTTTGAAAATTATTAGTAATGATTTGTCGCCCGAATTTAAAGAAACACAAGAAAGTTTAGGAATGTTTTGTAAGTTAATAGGTCATAATTTTAATGGAATTATGTATATGATTGAACAACACCCCGATAGAATACCAAAACAAGCACGTGAAAAAGTGGAATATATTGTGCAAGTTAAAAGAATGCGTATTTTGTTATTTTTAGTTAAGTTTAAACTAAATATTTATACTAATGTTGATGATTATAATAAAGTTGTATTATCTAAAAGACAAACAAAGCGAATAATTAAACGTGGTGGATTACCACCTAGTTATAGTGGTGAAACTATGACTTTTAGTTTATGATTTCCTAGGTCTTATTTACAAAGATATAATAGTCGTGCTTTAAATTATATTCATTCTTTAAAGAGTGAATTAAGTACTGTTAAATACTATGAACAATCACAAGCATTAGATTTTACTGTTGATGATATTAGAGCAGTAGGATTAGATAAGTTGGATAATATATTACAAACTGAAAAGAAAGAAACTGAAAATACTGTATGTCGTACTTGTTATTATAGAAATAAATATTCTAAGAAAAATAAGAAAGATGTTAAAATAGAGTAAACCTATATTATTGGTCGAAGCCAACCAGAACCTTGGTTGGTTGGCCGTGGCGTTTACGCCACTGGGGTGAGTTGCGAAGCAACTAGGGGCAAAGCCCCTATATACTTGATTTGAATTTGATTTATGAAAGAGGTAATGATTATGAAACAATATTTAGATTTATGTCAATATGTTTTAGAAAAAGGATATAAAAAAGCTGATAGAACAGGCACTGGTACTGTTTCTACTTTTGGTTATCAAATGCGTTTTGATTTACAAAAAGGTTTTCCCATATTAACTACAAAAAAAGTTCATTTTGCTTCTATTGTTCATGAGTTATTATGATTTATTGCTGGTGATACTAATATTGAATATTTAGTTAAAAATAATGTTAGAATTTGAAATGAGTGACCTTATAAGAAATTTATGGAAAGTAAAAAATATCAAAATGAAACTTTAGAAGAATTTGTTGAAAAAATTAAAACTGATCATCAATTCGCTCTTGAATTTGGTGATTTAGGACCTGTTTATGGTAGACAATGACGTAATTTTAATGGTGTTGATCAGTTGCAGGAGTTAATAGAAAATTTAAAAAACAATCCTTTTTCACGAAGACACATTTTATCAGCATGAAATCCTGCAGAAATTAAAAATATGGCACTACCACCATGTCATACTTTAATTCAATTTTACGTTTCTGATGATAAAAAATTATCTTGTCAATTATATCAACGTAGTGCAGATATTTTTTTAGGAGTTCCTTTTAATATTGTTTCTTATGCATTATTAACAATAATGTTAGCACAAATATGTGGCTATCAGTTAGGAGAATTTATTCACACTTTAGGTGATGCTCATATTTATAGTAATCATTTTTCACAAATTAATGAACAATTAAGTAGAAAACCAAAATCATTACCAATTTTAGTTATTAATAAAAATATTACTAATTTATTTAATTTTAAATTTGAAGATTTTAAATTAGAACAATATGATCCATATCCGTTGATTAGAGGTCAGGTTGCAGTATAATGGTAATTTTAGTTTGAGCAATGACCAAAGAAAAGGTAATTGGTTTTAATAATAAATTGCCCTGAAAAATTAAAGAAGAAATGCAATATTTTCAGAGCATTACTTTAAATAAAAATGTATTAATGGGTTCAAAAACTTTTGAAAGTATTGGCAAACCATTAAAAAATCGTTACAATATAGTTGTTACTAATCATCAAGAACGTTATCAACAATTTCTAAATGATAATAATATTACTTTCACAAATGATATTATTTCATATTTAAAACAATATCAAGGTAATAAAAAAACAGATATTTGTATTATTGGTGGTACTGAAATTTATAAGCAGGCATGAGATTATGCTGATTATTTATATGTTTCAGTCATTAAAAATTTATATAATGGTGATCTTTTATTTCCTATTAGTAATTTTTCTGATTTTAAATTAATCAAAACAACAGAATTTGCAGAATTTGTGGCGAATGTGTATCAAAGAAAGGAAAAAAAATAATAATGAACATTTGAAAAGCAATTTTAACATGACCTTATTTATTACAAACTTATAGTAAATCAGGTTCAATGACAAGAAAGGTATTAAAAGACCCAAGTTTAGTTTCTGAAGCAAAACGATATATTTGATTGAAAAAACGTGTGCGTTATATTAAATGATTATATAATATTAAATTAACCGTTCATAACATTGAGAATTGACCAAAAAGAAAAGGTTGTGTAATGGTTGCCAATCATCAATCAAATTTTGATCCATTATTAGTATTATCGGTAAATGATTATAGTTTATATGCACCTTTAGGTTTTATTGCAAAAGAAGAATTAAAAAAAAGCCATTTGGCACGAAGATTTATTTTTTTAATTGATGTTTTATTTATTGATCGTAATAATCCACGAACAGCCGTTACGGCTTTTCAAGAAGCAAAGGAATTAATTAGAATTCCGCGTACAATGATGATTTTTCCAGAAGGAACAAGAAGTCATCAACAAGAAATGCAAGAATTTAAAGCAGGTGCTTTTAATATGGCATATCAATCTTATGTACCAATTATTCCTGTTACTATTATTAATTCTTATCAAATTTTTGATCGAAAATATAAAGGCAAAAAAGATATTCATCTTATTTTTCATAAGCTAATTGAGTCAAGTGAATTTATTAAATTATCTACTGATGTATTATCAAAGCAAGTATTTAATATTATTAAAAAAGGAATTGATGATTTTAGCAATAATAAAATTTAAGTAGTAATAATAAAAGGTTGTTAATTAACAACCTTTTATGATGTTTAAGAGTCAATAATTAATTTCTGATGTGATTTTTGTTTTTTATAATTACGTAAATTTTTTACTGATGTAATTATTAGTGAAGAAGATGTATATCAAATTATTACGATAATTAATCATAGTAGGATATTAATAAATTGTTCTTTATTTAAGCCAAGACCATTTTGTAATAATAAGAATACACTTAAGTAAGCACAAATAACACCAATTGATCCACCTAGTGTGAAAGCAATTGCTGGTTTAATTTCATAGTTTTTATCTTTAATAAAACGTGTGCCAGCAACTGGCATTAAAAAAGCTGCAGATCCCATCATAATTGGAAAAGCACATTCAGCGTTAAGACCTAATAAATAAGTAGTTGCCATTGCTGGAGCATAAATACCAATGCCTAATGCCATGAAAGCACCAAGGATAAAGAATATACTAATACCAACCAAATATTTTCATCAAATATCAAGACTATTATTATTACCCGCTGTTGGCATAATTCCAATTTGTTTTTGACCTAAAAGCATGATAATTGAAACAATAAATAATAGAATACCAATAAATAGTTGTGATCAACTAAGTTTAATTTTATTTGCGATAATGGCGCCTAAATAGGCACCTAATGTTGCAGCAGAAATTAATGAAACTAGTGTTGGTCATGCTACTTGAATTAAAGCAATAAAAATAATTGCTTCTAAGCAAGTAGGAATACTATGACCAATATTCATAATTCCTAAAATTTTTTTATCATTACGTACTTGTTTTGTTAATTTTAATAAAATAATACTTACTGCAAATGAACCAATACCAATTGTGTCACAAAAATCAGCAATAAAACCAATTATTCCTAGTTTTCAAAATCGTTGTTTAAAATTATCTTCAAAATTATGGATATGTTCTTTATCAAATTGTGAATAACTATTTTTTATAAGATATCATGTAAAAATTGCTACTATTATTAACAAAATAGTAATAAAAATAATAGCAACAATTGAGGGTTTTCAAATATTTGTTAAAAATAAAGTAAGTAATAATACAAATAAAGAAATAGGAATTATTAATAAACTATAGTATATTGTTTTTTTATTCATAGTTATGTCCTTTTTTCTTTTAGATTTACTTTATGTTATTTAAGATTTTATCATGAAAAAATCCAAAAAAATATTATTATCTTTTAATTTTTTTATTTCTTTTTTTAAAAATTATATTTTTAAAGAATTTGATTTATCACATTTGTTCTGTAAATTATGATTTTGTAAATCTATAGAATTTATTTGTTCTTTTCAATAATTTGATTCATTAATTATATTTTGTATTTCTAAATGTCCATTTCTAGTAGCTCATGTTAAAGCACTATCACCATTAGCATCTAAATGAGTAATATCTATATCATTTTTTATTAAAGTATTAACTACATCTAGGTGTCCTTCTTTGGCTGCTCATATTAGAGAATTATCACCAAAATAATTAATATGATTAAGGTCAATTCCACTTTTTATTAAAGTGTTAACTACATCTAGGTGTCCTTCTTTGGCTGCTCATATTAGAGCATTATTACCATATTTTGTTTTATGATTAATAATATCATTATTTTTTGTTAATAAAGCGTTAACTACTTCTGTGTGTCCGTTTCTGGCAGCTCATATTAAGGCATTTTCACCAACATTATTTTCGCGATTAATATTAATATCATTCTTTATTAAAATTTTTACTATATCTAAGTGTCCATTTTTAGCTGCTATTATTAAAGCAGTATTATTAAATTTAGTTCTATGTAGAATTACATCAGAGTTTATTTTAATTAAAGTATCAACTATTTCCAAATAACCTTTTCTGGCGGCTATTATTAAAGCACTATCACCATTAGCATCTATGTGATTAATATCAACATTTTTTGTTTTTAGAAAATTGATAACTATTTCTGTGTGTCCGTTTTCAATAGCTAATATTAAAAACGTGTTTTTATTTTTGTCTATATAATTAAAATCAGCATTATGTTTTAATAAATTATTAATTATTTCTGTGTGTCGATTTTCGGTGGATATTGTTAAAGCAGTATCACCAAAGTCATTTATATAATTAATAATATCACTATTTTTTGTTAATAAAGCGTTAACTACTTCTGTGTGTCCGTTTCTGGCGGCACATATTAAAGCAGTATCGCCATCTATATCTTTATCATAAACATTAGCATTATTATCTTCTGCTAATAGTATGTTAACTGTTTCTGTGTGTCCGTTTCTGGCGGCACATATTAAAGCAGTATCATCATTTGTATCTTTATGATTAATATCAGCACCATATGCTAGTAAAGTGTTAACTATTTTTGCATAACCTTTTTCAGCTGCTCATATTAGAGCAGTATCACCAAAGTTATCTTCATGATTAAGGTCAATTCCATTTTTTATTAAAGTGTTAACTACATCTAGGTCTTCTTCTTTGGCTGCTCATATTAAAGCACTATTTTTGTTTTTATCTACATTATTAATATCAGCACCATATGCTAGTAAAATTTCAACTATTTCCAAATAACCTTTTCTGGCGGCTATTATTAAAGCAGAGTCACCAAGGTTGTTTACATGATTATTAATGTCATTATCTTTTGTTATTAAAACTTTAACTGTTTCTGTGTGTCCGTTTTCAGTAGCTCATATTAGAGCAGTATCACCAAATATATTTGTATCATTAATATAAGCACCACTTTTTAATAAAGTTTTAATTGTATTTACATGCCCATTTTGTGCTGCTGATATTAGAGCGCTATCACCAATTCAATTTTTGTGATTAATAATCTTACTATTTGTTGCTAATAAAGCGTTAACTACTTCTGTGTGTCCCTTTTTAGCAGCCATTCTTAAAGCATCATCACCAAAATCATTTATATGGTTAATATTAGCGTTATTTTTTAATAAAATTTGAACAATTTTTAAATTACCATGTTCAGCAGCTATTGTTAATGGACTATTATGATGTTCATCTACATAATTAACATCAGCATTATTTTTTAGTAAAGTTTGGGTCAATTCTAAATCATCATGTTTAGCGGCTTTAATTAATTTTTCATTTTTATTAATTTTTATAGTTGTATTTAATTTAGATATTTCTTTTAAATTAGACATTTTTTTCTCCTATCAAATTAAAAAACCTATTTATTTTAAAACTAAAATAAATAGGTTAAAAACTTATATTAAGTTTGAAAAAATTATATCATAAGATTTATTTCTATAGTAAATATAGATAATTGCTATTTAAAATTGCAAACTTTAATATTAATTAGCCGTTATAATCATTTTTTAAATACTTTAATGTATCCCATTTTTATTAATTGACTTAGCACACAATAAGTCATGATTATTCCTAAAACAATTGGAATATAGACTGGCGGTGGTCCTATCATATTCATTTGATGACCAATGTAAGTATAAGGTAAACCTAATCCAATGGTACAAATAACAATTGCCATTATATTCACCGGTAACAGTAGATGGTAAAATGATATATTGCATAAAGCCGGTTATTCATCCTCAAAAACGACCAAAAGTTGCTCTAACATAAATATATGCTCCAACCATTATTACCAGCATAAACTTTACTACATTTTAAAAAAGCACATGCACTAATACTAGCCATTATAGCGCCTAAAATCATAATTCAGATTAGATGTAATCCAACTCCGCCATTATTTCAATAATATATTCCTATAAAAGACATAGGAAAAGCTATTGTGCAAGTATAATTAAATCCAAAGTCACACCAGTTCTCCTAAGCCTATTTTTTCCGGTTTTTCTTTTTTTGTTTTAAAGACTTATTTAAAACTTTTTGTGTGTTCATAGAATCCTCCTTTGAATTTATTTAATATTAATGATAATTATATAGTATATTTTATTTGAAATACAATAAAAACTATTTCTTTTTTGTAGAAAATAAATATTAGCAAATGGTTTAATAACATTGATTGATAATTAACAAAATATTTAAAATATAATTTAATCAATAAGTAAACATTGCAACTTGTTAAATGATTATGATATTATGGTTTTATGATTACTTTACCTGAACATATTAAAGGAGAAAAACATGAGTTATAATCACCAACAAATAGAAAAAAAATGACAGCAGTATTGATTAAAAAATGAAACTTTTAAAACAAACATTGATGATAATAAAAAACCAAAATCATATATTCTTGATATGTTTCCTTATCCTTCAGGATCAGGTTTACATGTTGGCCATCCTAAAGGTTATTGTGCTACTGATGTTATTTCTCGAGTTAAAATAATGAATGGTTTTAATGTTTTGCATCCAATTGGTTGAGATGCTTTTGGTTTACCAGCTGAGCAATATGCCTTAAATACAGGTAATAATCCAGAGACATTTACTAAACAAAACATTAATAATTTTCGTAAACAATTACAAAGTATTGGTCTAAGTTTTGATTATAATAAAGAAGTTAATACTACAGACCCTCAATATTATAAGTGAACACAATGAATTTTCATTAAACTTTATGAACAAGGGTTAGCTGAAATTAAAGATGTTGAAGTTAATTTTTGTGAACAGTTAGGAACTGTTTTAGCTAATGAAGAAATAATTAACATTAATGGTCATATGGTTTCTGAACGTGGTAATTTCCCAGTTATTAAAAAACCAATGCGTCAGTGGGTTTTAAAAATTACTAAGTATGCTGAAAAATTATTAAAAGGATTAGATGATTTAGACTGACCAAATAGTGTTAAGGAATTACAACGTAATTGAATTGGTAAAAGTGTTGGAACACTAGTTGATTTTGTAGTTGAAAATAATAAATGTAAGGTTTCTATTTTTACTTCAAGGGTTGATACTATTTTTGGTGTTTCATTTTTAGTACTTGCTCCTGAACATCCATTAATTCATGATTTAACAACTAGTGAATATTCGCAAGCAGTTACTCAATACTGTTTAGATGCTAAAACTAAAACAGATTTAATGCGTCAAGGAGATGATACTTTAAAATCTGGTGTTTTTACTGGAAGTTATGCTATTCATCCTTTTACTAAAAGTAAATTACCAATTTGAGTTGGTAATTATGTTTTAAATCATTATGGGACAGGAGCAATTATGGGTGTTCCTGCACATGATAGTCGTGATTTTATTTTTGCTAAAAATAAAAATTTACCAATCATTTTTATTATGAAAACTAATAATAAAAATGAACCATTTTTGGGTACTAGTGAATATATTAACTCTGATTTTATTAATGGTAAGGATTTAGAAACAGCTACTAATTTAATTGTTAAAAAATTACTAACTTTAAAACAAGGAAAAGTACATACTGTATATAAGTTACGAGATTGACTTTTTTCTCGTCAACGTTATTGAGGTGAACCTTTTCCGATAATTTATTGAGAAGATGGTACAATGTCAACAGTAGATGAACAACAATTACCAGTATTATTACCAAAAATGACTAATATTAAGCCATCTAATTCGGGGAATGCACCTTTAACTAATGCACCAAATTCCTGATTACATGTAACTAGAAAAGATGGTGTAAAAGGAAAAAGAGAAATTAATACAATGCCACAATGAGCAGGTAGCTGTTGATATTATTTAGCATATATTTTAAAAAATGATGATGGTACTTATTGTGATTTTTATAGTGCTATTGCGCAAAAACGTTTTAACTATTGATTACCAGTTGATTTATATATTGGCGGTCAAGAACATGCTGTTTTACATTTATTGTATGCTCGTTTCTGACATTTAGTACTATATGATTTAAAGTTAGTTAGTGTTAAAGAGCCATTTTTAAAATTGGTAAATCAAGGTATGATTCTTGGTGAAAATAATGAAAAAATGTCTAAATCACGCGGTAATGTTGTTAATCCAGATGATATTATTAATGAGTATGGTGCTGATACTTTACGAATATATGAAATGTTTATGGGACCATTAACAGCATCTTTACCGTGATTAAATAGTGGTTTAGTTGGTTGTTATAAGTTTTTAATGCGTATTTATCGTCTTGTTAATAAAGATGAGTATAAAATAAAAATTACTACTAAGAATGATAAATCATTAGATACAATTTATCATCAAACTGTAAAAAAAGTAACTAATGATATTAACGATTTAAATTTTAATACTGCTATTGCACAACTTATGATTTTTATCAATGCTTGTTATAAAGCACCAACTATTTATCAACAATATTTAGTTAATTTTTTAAAATTATTAAATCCATTTGCTCCACATATTGCTGAAGAATTATGATTTCAATTTGGTAATAAAGAAAGTATTAATAAAAGTCAGTTTCCAAGTTATGATGAAAAATTTTTGATTACTAGTGAAGTTACTATTGCTATTCAGATTAATGGTAAAACGAAAATAACTTTAGTAGTAAAAGAAAATTTAAATAATCAAGAACTTTTAAAAGTAGTTAATAATGAAGAAAAAGTAAAATATTGATTGCAAGATAAAACAATTATTAAGACAATTTGTATACCAAATAAGATTGTTAATTTTGTTGTTAAGTAAAGGAGGAATAATGAAAGTTGCTATTATTTTTGCAGCAGGAATTGGCAGTAGATTACAACCTATCTCAAATAATGTTCATAAATCGTTAATTAAATTTAAAGGTTTAACTTTAATTGAACATATAATTAATCATTTAATTGAAATACATGATTTAAAAAAAATTATTGTCATTACTGGTCATTTAAAAGATGAATTTAATTTTCTTACTCATAAATATTCAAAATTAATTTTAATAAATAATCAACATTTCCTTGATTATAATAGTGGTTATGCTTTGACATTAGTATCATCATATTTTAATGGTCAAGATGATATTTTTATTATTTCTGGTGATATGATTAGTACAAAAAATATTTTTTTAAATAATTTTTCAACTAATATGATGGCCGCTATTAATCGTGATCATGATAATATCAAAGAAGATTGAAGTTATAAATTAAACAAGAATGGTAATATTATTGATATTATTAAAAGTAAAAAAAAGGATAGTTTCTTGGCAGGAGAATGAAGTTATATTACTAAAAAATGAACAAAAGTTCTTGGTGAAGATTTAATAAATCCACAACAAGAACTTGTATTGCAAACAACAATGGTTGGTAAATATTTAATTAGTAATAGTATTAAACATAATTTTGAATTAAAACCTTATGTTTTATCATTTGATTGTCATTGGGATGTTGATAATATTATTGATTTAGAACGAACTAATAAATATTTTAAATAATTTAAGTAGTTAATTTTTTTCCAGAAGTTGTTGTTGAAACTACTGGAATTTCTTCACGATTACAACTATGTGCAACATTTTGGAATGGATTAGTAGTATTACCGTTTAATTTTAGTGCTTCTGCTATTGATTCATTTTCTGGATCTAGTGCATCTACTTCTTTAAAACTAACTTGTCCATTACTACGAGCAATAACATTATTGTTTTGATTAACATTATCTTTATTTTTAATAATATTAACTGACTGATTTAGTTTAGGCTTTTTAGTTCGATTATTAAATAGTGAAACTAAAAGTTTTTTTAATCATATGTATGGAAAAAAAGAAATATAAGCGACATCTTTTGCAAATTTTACAATTCAATTTCTACTACTACCACCAGAAGAAGTATTTGCTTTTTCTTTTTTATCTTTTTCACCTTGTAATTTATCAAAAATTTCTTTATTTGGTTGTTGCTGCTGTTGCTGTTGTTGTGCTGACATAATTTTTCACATCCTTTAAAAAAGAATAAGTCGAACCTAATGGTCTTTAATAATTTAGTTTATTATGATGTTAGTATAACATATTTTCAATTTTTAAGCACAATAATTAAAAAAATAACATCCTTACTTTTGAGTTAATAAATCATAATTTTATTTAAAAATATTTATTTTATCTTTTAATTTTTATGAAAAATTTTATACTGTATTTTGGATATTTTTAAAAATAAATATTTAAAAGAAAGGGAGAAAAAATATTATGAATGAAAAAGAAAAAGCAGCAAAATTATTACATGATGCAGAACAAGAAAATAGAAGACTTGATTTATTACTTGCAAAAGCTAAGAAACAAGAAGATACATTAAAAAAAATTGAAGAAGAAAAACAATTAAACAAACATAAATCAAGAAATCCGAAAATTTAAATCTCATTATTTAATTTTAGATAAAAACTTATGCAATAAAATTTAATATAGTTCTAAATTTATTATTTTCTTTTAAAAAGAAATATATTGAAATTAAAGGTTATTCAGAAAAATTAAATAACATTTATAAATTCAAAAATATCCATAAATTAAAATAATTAAAAGCTTAGTTATTATGTTTAATAATACTTACTGACAATAGATATTTTTCATAAATTAAATAAATATTAATTTAAATAAAATATGCTTATTTATATTAAAAAATTATTGTAAATTATGTAATATTTGATAAAATATAGTTATTAAACATATAAGTTTTTTACCCATTCCTTTATTTTAAAGTAAATGGGTTTTTTAATTAAAAGGAGATACTAAAATGTGACCAACAACACCTATTATTGAAGCAGAATTTAATGATAAAGATGATAAAAATGCTATTTCTACAAAATTTAAAGAAAATGATGAAAATTGACATAATGGTAAAACTTTTCTATTTGAAAGTGAAGAAAATGAAGATGAAGATATAAAACATTTTCAATTTAAAACAATTATTGAAGAAAATAATTGGAATTATTTTATTTATGATGAAATAATATAAATTAATAATAAACCTGTTTTATTATTAGAATTGCATGATGATGAAAAAGAAGAAGTTTGACAACAACTAATTTATCTTGAAAAAGATGAAGTTGTTCAACAAATTAGACATTTAAGTAGTGATCAATTCTTCAATGAGTTTAATGAAAATGAAATTTCAAAAAATAAGAAATTTATTAAATTAACTGAAGATGATGCAACAACTATTGTTAGAATGCCATTTTTAGATTTTATTAATAGTGTCAATCAAGGACAAACAGAAGAGTGAGACGCTAGTATAAAAGATTCAAAATTTAGAAAAATTTTATGAAAAATATCAAAAGTAACAATGTTTTTAGTTGCTTGAGCTGGTATTGGTCTTTTAAGTGGTTTAGTTGTTGGTCCATTAATAACTCCTCTTGTACCACCACTTGTTGCAGGAGCACTAATTGCTTTAACTTGTGGAGCTATCGTTGGTGGAACTGTTATAGCATGAGAAACATATAAAGACAAAATAAAAGCATGATTATTACCTAATTGAAAACGTAAAAAAGATTTACAATTACAAAAAGAATTAAGAAAAGGAAAGACAAAATCAAAACAATGATTTTTAAGTTTAACGCGTGAAGCAAAAGTACAGGCATTTGCAAAAAGTTTTGGTAAAATTTGAGATAGTAATAAAAATAAAACATTTGAAAATATTCAAAAAGAATTAAGTAAAAAATTTGAAAAAAATAAACAAGATGTAAAAACTCAAGAATTTTCAAAAATTTATGCTCAAAAAGTTCAACAATGAAATGAAAATTGAAATAAAACAGTTGAATTTTCACAAAATTTAAAACCTAGAGATATCAGCAAAATAAAAGAAGTTTTTAATGAAAGTGATGCAACTAAAAAGCATATGTGTGATGGTTTTTTTTATAAACCAAAACAAGTATGAGAAGAATTTCAAGAAGAAAAAATAATGGAAAATGTAAGAAATTTATTTGAAAATCCTGAAAAAAATGATAATCTTGAAAGAGAAGATATTAGAAAGAAATCACCAGTTAAAAATATGAGAAGAGCAAGTTTATAATTTAAAAAAGGAGACACATTATGGATGAAAAAGAAAAAGAAAAAGTAGATAAAATACTTACTAAATCAGCTATGCAAAGAGCTAAAGATATGAAAGAAAGACTAGCACAAAAAGCTGAGAAAGCAGCACGTGAAAAGGAAAAAGCAGATAGTACTAAAAAAGAACAGCAATCAAAAAAACATATTTCATTTTCAAAATAAATAGTTTTTAAAAGTCTACTGATAAATAAAAAAAAGTTAGGTAATACTTATTTTAAAAATATTACCTAACTTTTTTTATGTTAAAGTTTTAATAAATTTTAGAACTTCATCATAGTTTGGTTCTAATGTTACTTCTTTAACAATTTGTAAATATATAACTTTGTTATTTTTATCAACAATGATAATAGTACGTGCTAATAATTGGATTTCATCAATTAATAAATTAGTAGTATTACTAAAATTATTTTCATTATTACGATAATCACTTCAAATATGAAAATTATTATTCATTTTTAGTTTTTCACAAAAGCGATTTTGAGCAAATGGTAAATCTTTGGAAATAGTAATAATAACTAAATCTTTTAATTTAGTGGCCTCTTTATTAAAGTGTATAGTTTGTAAAGCACAAGTTTTAGTATCAATGCTTGGTACACTAGAAATAATTTTAAATTTATTAGTGAATTTTTCCAAATTCATATTATCCATTGTTTTATTAACTGCAGAAAATGATAAAGTATCTCCAACTTTGATTATTTCATTTTTAATATGAACGGGTTTACCTTTAATTGTTAATTGCAACATAATATTTTTTCTCCCTTTTTATCAAATGTATTTATAATATTATTATAACTAAATTTATTAAAGATAATCTATTAAGGAGTAATAAAGTGTTAAAAATTTTTATACTTTCATTATTTGGTTCTTGGTTTAGTTCTGTTTCTAATAGACAAATTTGATGATTATTAAGCATTTTGTTATTAATATCTTCAATTTTTGATATTTTTTCTTTAATTTCTTTAGGAATAATGTTATTTTTATCTTTTTTTAGATTTTCAATTATTTTATCTATGTTATTAATTTGATTAGAAATTTCATTTTCTTTTATCTTTTTTTGTCATTGATAGATTTCATCGATTTTTATCATTTTATCATTTTCATTTGTAACTAATTGTGCTAGTTTTTCTTTGATTTCTTTGCAACAATTATTTTTTTCTTGATTACAATTCTTAGTGTTTTTTAATAGATTGATTCTTTCGTGAATTTTTAATATTTCATTATTTTTAGCATTTATTAAATTTTGATAAAATTCAATTCCTTTATTTTCTTTATCACAGTTATTTTTATTATTTTTAAGGTCTTCAATTTTCTTTTGATATTCATCAATAGTATTTTCCGTTTCTTCTAATATTTTTAGTAGTTGTTTTATTTCTAATTGTATTGTTTTATCAAATTCTTGTTCTTGTTTATTATTATTTTTTTGATTAATTTTTTCTATCATTTCATAGTTAATTTTGATTGAATCTTTTATATCATTTAATTGTTTTAATAGGTTTTGACAATTAATTAGACGTATTTTATTTTTTTCTTCTTCAATTAATTTATTTATTTGATGTTTAACATTTTGAACTTGTTTTTCAATAGCTTCTTTTTCTTCGATATGATAATCAATGTTTTCTATTGTATCTGGATTATTTTTTATTTCTTCAATTTCTATTTCTTTGATTGTTAGTTTTTTTTCAAGTTCTTTTAATTGTCTTTTAAGTAATTCTATTTTTTCATTTTTAATATCATTATTTTGTTCTGACATATTAGTTTTTTGTATTATATTTTTGATAAATTTTCTTATACTAATCTTTAAAAATCTTATTTTAAATATTTTTATCTTTCTTGTGCTAGTTTTTTTGACAAGTTAGTATAATAGTATTTTTTTATTTATTACATTGACATCTTTTTTTTCTTTTTTTAGATTTTCTAGTTGTTGTTCAAGTTCTTGTTTTGTTTTTAATTCATGTGCTAGTTTTTTTTCAATTTCTTTTAATTGTGTAATAATTTTTTCGTTTTCATTGTTTTTATTAATAATTGTATTTTTGTCATCAGCAAGTTTATCATTTATTTCTATTAGATTTTTAATAAAATTTTTTATACTTTCATTATTTGGATCTTGGTTTAGTTCTTTTTCTAATAGACAAATTTGGTGATTATTATCAAGAATTTCATTATTTATATTTTCAATTTTTGATATTTTTTCTTTAATTTCTTCAGGAATAATGTTTTCTTTTTGTTTTTTTAGTTCATCAATTGTTTTTGCTAATTGATCAATTTCTTTTCAAATTTCTTTTTCTTTTTCATTTTTTTGTCATTGAAAAATTTGATCAATTTTTTTCATTTTTTCATCTTCTATATCAACCAATTGTGCTAGTTTTTCTTTGATTTCTTTGCAACAATTATTTTTTTCTTGATTACAATTCTTAGTGTTTTTTAATAGATTAATTCTTTCGTGAATTTTTAATATTTCATTATTTTTAGCATTTATTAAATTTTGATAAAATTCAATTCCTTTATTTTCTTTATCACAATTATTTGTATTATTTTTAAGGTTTTCAATTTTCTTTTGATATTCATTAATAGTATTTTCATTTTCCACTAATATTTGTAATAATTGTTTGATTTCTTGTTGTATTGTTTCATCAAACTCTTGTTTTGATTTATCATTATTATTTTTTTGATTAAGTTTTTCTATCATTTCATAATTATTTTTTATTGAATCTTTTATATCATTTAATTGTTTTAATAGATCTTGACAATTGATTAAATGAACTCTATTTTTTTCTTCTTCAATTAATTTATTTATTTGATCTTTAATATTTTGTATTTGTTTTTCAATTGCTTCTTTTTCTTCAATATGATCTTCAATATTTTCTATTGTGTCTGAATTAGTTTTTATTTCTTCAATTTCTAGTTCTTTTTTTGATAATTTTTTTCTAATTCTTCTCTCTTTTTAATATTTTTTAGTTCTTCATCACTTTTTTTACCATTAATCTGTTCTTTTAGTTGTTCGATTTCTTTTTTAGCTTCTTCTAACTTATTTTTTAGTTCTTGTATTTCTTCAATTTCGTTTAATAATGCTTGCATTTCTTTATTGGCTTCATTCAACTTAGTTTGCATTTCTTCTTTTGCTTTGTTAGTTTCTTCTATTTTATTTTTTAGTTCTTGTATTTTTTCATTATCGTTAGTGTTTTTGCTTTCTTCTTTTAGTTGTTCGATTTCTTTGTTAGCTTCTTCTAACTTAGATTCAATTTCATTTAATTTATCTTCAATTGCTTTTTTTCTAGTTCTGTATTTTCTAGTTTATTTTTTAGTTCTTGTATTTTTTCATTATCGTTAGTGTTTTTGCTTTCTTCTTTTAGTTGTTCGATTTCTTTATTGGCTTCTTCTAATTTAGATTCTATTTCTTCTTTAGCCTTGTTAGTTTCTTCTAATTTAATTTCTATTTCTTTTTTTGCAACTTCTGTGTCTGCTACTTTTTTTTCTAATTCTTCTAATTTATTTTTTAGTTCTTGTATTTTTTCATTATCGGTAGTGTTTTCAATTTCTTCTTTTAGTTGTTCGATTTCTTTGTTGGCTTCTTCTAATTTAGATTCTATTTCTTCTTTAGCCTTGTTAGTTTCTTCTAATTTAATTTCTATTTCTTTGTTAGCAACTTCTGTGTCTGCTACTTTTTTTTCTAATTCTTCTAATTTATTTTTTAGTTCTTGTATTTTTTCATTATCGGTAGTGTTTTCAATTTCTTCTAGTAGTTGTTCGATTTCTTTGTTGGCTTCTTCTAACTTAGTTTGCATTTCTACTTTTGCTTTGTTAGTTTCATCTAGTTTAGATTGAACTTCTTCTTTTTCTTTACTTATATTTTCCTTTTCTTTATTGGTTTCTTCTAATTTATTTTCTATTTCTTTTTTTTCAAGTTCTGTCTCTGCTAGTTTTTTTTCTAATTCTGTGTTAACATTTTCTTCTTCTTCCTCTTTTTCTTCCTCTTTGGTTTCTTCTTCAAATTCATTTATTGTATTATCTATTTCATTATTATTTAGTTTACTTGACATAAAATTTGTCTCCTTTTTATTTATTAATTTGATTTATTTTTGGACTCCTTTTATAGTAATATTTTAATAAAACACAAATTTAGAGTAGAAATTAAATTATTTTTTTGTTTTTTGAAATAATAAATAAATTCAGTTGTTTAAAATTTCATTTTAAAAAAATGAATAGTAATTTAATAGTTATTGTTCTTACAAGGATTAATTTTAATAAATTAATAAAATTTTTAATGCTAGATTTGATTGTAAAACTTCAATTAATTATCATTTTTATTTTTTATATTTAAGATTTACTTAAAATATTTTTTTATTCAAAATTATAGATTTAAAAATATAAAAAATGCATTAATATATTAAATAGTAAGTAATATTGAATTAAATGAATTAATTTTATATAATTTAATGATAAATTTTTATTTTTTAAAAGTTATTCTAAGCAAATCTTAACTAAAGTTTATATCTGAAAAAATGAATATACAATAAAAAAAATACCAGTTAAATTATATTTTTAATTAAATAGAAAAAATCTTTCTTGTAATTTTTATTATATAAAGTTAATAATTAATATTTTTTTCTTTTTAATTTATAAAAATATTTCATAATTTTATCTTTTTGCTTGTAATAACTAATATTTATGGTTAATATTAAAATTGAAATTAATATTTATATTAATCTAAATTAGATAAGTATAATTAATAATAATTAGTTTTCAGCGAGAGTGAATAGTGTAAGCACTTAACCATTATTAATTAGAAGCTCCTAATTTAACAATTTTAATCATTAATTAAGCGCATTTACTTTGTAAGTGAATTAGGATGGTACCGCGTTAAAAAACGTTCCTATTTTGATAGGAATTTTTATTATTTTGAGGAGAAATTATTATGTCAATAAAATGAACAACAGATAAAGTTAGAACAACTTGATTAAATTTTTTTAAAAGTTATGATCATCACATTTTAGAAAGTGCATCACTTGTTCCAAATGATGATCCTTCACTATTGTGGATTAATTCTGGAGTTGCTACATTAAAACCATATTTTGATGGACGACAAACCCCAATTGCTAAAAGATTAGCAAATTCACAAAAAGCAATTAGAACTAATGATATTGAAAATATTGGTATTACAGCAAGACATCAAACTTTTTTTGAAATGTTAGGTAATTTTTCAATTGGTGATTATTTTAAAAAAGAAGCTATTATTTGAGGATGAGAATTTTTAACTAGTAAAAAATGATTAAATTTAGATGCTAATTTATTATATGTAACAGTTTTTAATGAAGATGAAGAAACATATAATTTATGATTAAATATTATTAAATTACCAAAAGAACGTATTATTAAAGGTACAAGATCTACTAACTTTTGAGATATGGGTCAAGGTCCTTGTGGTCCTAATACTGAAATTTATTATGATCGTGGTATTAAATATGATCCTAAAAATATTGGTATTAAATTATTAAAAGATGATATTGAAAATGATCGTTATATTGAAATTTGAAATATTGTTTTTTCACAATTTAATAATGATGGCAAAAATAATTATACTGATTTACCAAGAAAAAATATTGATACTGGTGCAGGATTAGAAAGACTAGTAGCAATTTTACAAGATGTGCCAACTAACTTTGATACTGATTTATTTCAAAATATTATTCATGAATGTGAAAAATTGACAAATTTTCGTTATGATATTAATAATTATTTTACACAAGAGATTAAGCAAAAAACTATTAATACTGCATTTAAAATTATTGCTGATCATATTCGTTGCTTAGTTTTTGCAATTAGTGATGGTGTTTTTCCTAGTAATAAAGATCGTGGTTATGTATTACGAAGATTGATTAGAAGAGCTGTTGTATATGGACAAAAACTTAATATTAATGAACCATTTTTGTTTAAGTTAGTTTCAATTATTATCAAAGTTATGGGTCAACATTATCAAGAATTACATGAAAAAGTCGATTTAGTAACTAATATTATTAAAAGCGAAGAATTAAAATTTTGAACAACATTAATAACAGGAAAACAATTATTATTACAAGTTATTAGTGATAATAAAAAAGTAGATGCAACTGCGGCTTTTAAATTATTTGATACCTATGGTTATCCTATTGAATTAACATTAGAGATTGCAAATGAAGAAAATGCTACTGTTGATTTAAAAGGTTTTCAAAAGTTATTGGATAACAGTAAAGATAATACAAGAAAAGTAAGAATTAATCATCAAGCATTAACAATTCAATCTTCATTATTAACTAATTTAAAAGTTCCTTCAACCTTTGTTGGTTATGATAAAGAACAAATAAATACAAATATTGTTTTTATGTTTAAATCAGAGCATGAGGTAAAATTTTTAAAAAATGAAAAAGGTTATTTAATTTTAAATGAAACGCCTTTTTATGCAGAAAAGGGGGGACAAGCATCTGATGATGGCATTATCACAGGAGAAAATGGAACGGCCTCTGTTATTGATGTACAACAAGGACCACAAAAACAGCATATTCATCAAGTGGAAGTAAAAGGTGAATTAACACAAACAGAAATTGTTGAAGCACAAATTAATAGTTCACATCGTTTTTATACAAGAAAAAATCATTCAGGAACTCATTTATTACATGCTGCTTTAAGAAAATTATTAGGTTTACATGTTATGCAATCTGGAAGTTTTAATAATTATCAATATTTACGATTAGATTTTAGTCATTATCAAATGTTAACTTTAGAACAAATTATAAGTATAGAACAACAAGTAAGTAAATGAATTAAAGGTAAATATCCTTGTGAAATTATTTATTGTACATATGAAGAAGCAATCAAAATTGGAGCTTTAGCTTTTTTTGGTGAAAAATATGAAGAAAAAGTTCGAGTAATTAAGTTTGGTGATTTTTCAATTGAACTTTGTGGGGGTACTCATTGTTATAATTCACAAGAAGTAGAACAATTATTAATAACTAATGTTGAATCAAAAGGTTCTGGTTCTTATCGAATTCATGCTTTAACATCATTAAAAACTATTAATGAATACTTAACACAACAAATAATAATGATTAAAGAACAAAGCAATAATTTATTTATGCAATATCAAAAAAATAAAGATAATTGTATGCAAGAAGAAATTGAAAAAATATATGATACTATTAATAACTTAAAAGTGGTAGCTGCTGATTGAAGAAAAGGAAAAATGTTATTACTAGAATTACATGGTTTATTTAAAAAATGACAAATTAATTTTGAAGAATTAAATCGTCAGAAGATAGTGAAAAAATATTTAACTTTAGTTCCAAAAAATGAAAATAATTATAAACTATTAATTGCAAATTTTGAAAATTTAGATATTAAAACATTAAGAGAAATAATTGAACATTATCGTAATCAATATCAAAATATTATTATTATTTTTATTAATAAAATTAATAATCAAGAATATTTAGTATTAGTTGCTTCAAGTAAAGAATTGCATAATAATAAACAGTATCAAAGTAATAATATTTTACAAAAAATATTAAAAACATATAATGGTAAGGGTGGCGGTAGCCCAATCTTAGCGCAAGGGAAGATTGATAAGTTTATTACAGAAAAAGAAATTAATAAAATTATATATTAAACTTAATACTTATATGTATTAATTTATATAAATATTATGATATACAATAATATATGTTCAACGTCAATAATTTTTTACAATCATATATAACATTATTATAGTAATTGCAGAATCTTTTATAATTTCTTATTGATGAAATATAGGAAAATAGTAGTGATAATAATTTTGAAAAAAATATATTTTTTTAATTAATAACTGTCAATATCGAGTGAAAATTTCCCAAAAATATTTATAAAAAAATAAATTATTTTAGAAAGTTACAGTGTTAAATAAATATAAACACGAATTCCAAATAAACGTTAAAAATTTAGCTTTAAATTTTGATTTGCGAACTTTTTTTTGTATAATTTAATTAAGTTTAATATAAGTTTTTAACTCATTGCTTTAATTTCAAAGTAAATGAGTTTTTATTTTGAAAGGATGAAAAAATGAATAAAAATTTACAAGAAGAATATGAATGAATTAATAGAGAATTGAAAAAAAATAATTATTAATAAAAATCAATTTACTCCAGAAATTATTAGTAATAGAGTTAATTTAGCTCAAACTACTATTGTTGATATTAATGAAAATTTAAAAAAACAAAAGATTAGCAAATTTAAAAAAATTAGTTATTCAATATTGAAAATATTTACTTTTGGAAAAATTGATAAAAATAAAATAATTAAAGAAAAAAATGATTTTTTTATAAAAATATCAAAAGAACTTTTTGGAAATATTAAAAAAGTAAAAGAATTATATATAAGAAAATCAAATAGTGAAATAAATATAGATGTTAATAAAATTAATAATGTAACTTTAAATAATTTATTAATAAATCCGACTAAATCAAACTTACCACAAATGTAAAAACGAGAGATTGCAATTACAATTTCTTTTATATTTAGCTGAGTTATACTTGTAAGTGCAAGTAAATAAAATTGCAAAAAATTCTCATATAAAAATTTCATAATGCTAAATTTAGTTTAGAAAAAAGTAAGGAGTTTTTATATGAGTTATAAACATCTTGGCATAGATGAAAGGATTTATATTGAGAATCAATTGAAATTTAAATTTAAAATTAGTGAAATAGCTAAAAATCTTAATCGAAGTATTAGTACTATTATTCGAGAAATTAATAGAAATAAAGATAATAATCATTATTTTTCATTAATTGCACAAAATAAAGCTGAAAATCGAAAACAATCACATATTAGTTTTCATAAGTTTAAAAATAAGAATTTAGTAAAATATGTACAACAAAAATTACTATTAGGTTGATCACCTGAACAAATTTATGGCAGAATTAAAAATTTTCATAAAGAGTGAGTTATTAGTTTTAAAACAATTTATACTTGAATTTATTTTGGAATGCTTGATAAAGTTACTAGTAAAAATTTAAGAAGAAAAGGTAAAAAACGAAAATCTAAAGAAAATCGTGGCAAGTTTAATGGTAAATCAATTAAAGAACGAGATATAAATGTTAATGATCGTATAACACTTGGTCATTGAGAAGGAGATACTATAGTATCATCACGAGGTAAAAGCAAATCATGTTTAATAACTTTAGTTGAAAGAGTATCACGATTTACTTTAGCAATATTAGTTAAAAACAGAACTACTAAAGTTATTAATAAAAATGTTAGTTATTATTTATCAATTCTTCCTAAAAACATTGTTAAAACTATTACTTTTGATCGTGGCAAAGAATTTTCAAATTGACAACAACTTGAAAAAAATTTAGATATAAAAATTTATTTTGCCAATCCATATTCACCTTGACAAAGAGGTACTAATGAAAATACTAATGGTTTAATTAGAGAAAAATTTCCTAAAAAATTTATTTTTTCAAAAACTAATAAAAATGAAGTTCATAAATTTATATTGTCTTTAAACCAAAGACCAAGAAAAATACTAAATTATCTTTCACCAATCGAATATTTGGATAGAAAAATAATTTAGTTGCACTTACCTTTACAATTTAGCAAATGACAGAAAACTATTCGTTTGAAAAACGGTAGAGTGATTTTAGAATTATCAAATTTAGATGAAAATAATCAATTTGAACAAAAATTTAAAATATATGAAAATGAAAATGCATACCTTAGTGATTTAAAATCATTAGATTTAAGTACTTTTACAGAAACAAAACAAAAAACACCTATTAATTGATATTTTATTATCACTGCATGAGGAATTATTCCTATTGTTGTGTTTGCACGAACTACACAAAGAGTATTTTCAGTTAATATTACAGATAATAAACCTCATCCATCTAGTGATTGAATAACTAATATTCTTGACGTTACTAATGAAAAAACACAGTATAATCTTATGATGGCAAGTGCTGATATTATTTTTAGTCTTCTTACTGGTGAAATTTTTAAATGATCGCGTAAGGTTATTAGTCCTTGTTGTCAAAGTAGAAACTGTTGCTAATTCACCTGTTAATAATTCATATTTTATTACATCATTAATTCATCTTTGATCAACATTTAGTAATCATGTAGTTGTTACTGCTGCCGCAATGTATACTCTTGATAGTTTTACTTGACCAAATTATGGCTGAAAATTAATTGATAAATTTAATATCTTATCTACTATTGCTAGACTTTATGCTATGACAACTATTAATAATGGTTTTAAATGATCATTAAGTACATTAAATAATGAGTTTCAATTATCTGATAAGTTTAATTGTTTTTTAAATATTTTTAGTAAAATAGTTAATTTTATTAATGAATTATGTTACCCTTTAAAAGGTTTTATTGCACTTGTTAGTTTTGGTGCAATTACATTTAGTAGTAATGCACTTAAAACTTTAGCATCACTTGTTGCTGAAAATGGGTTTACAGATGGTTGTTCAATATTCCCTAATAAATTTTTTACTTTAGGAATGTTGGGAACAGCTACAGCAATGTCAATAACAGATGGTTTAAATTTACAGTTAGATAATTATAAAAAACCACTATTACAACCATTTCTAAATGGAGCAAAATGAATTTGAACTAAAACAAAATCATGTTGTATAAATAATGAAAATGATAATGGATATGGTTCTATAAATAATGATAATGTTGAAGATGGAGTTGTTATTAATAATCCTGAAAATGATATAAAAGATTTATTAGAGCAACAAGCAATAACTGAAGCAAAAAAAAACAAATTTAAATGGTTTATTTAAAAAATTTAATTCATTTAATATAAATTAAATCAATGAAACACAACCATCAGTAAGTGAGCATTTTTCAGATTCACGATATACTGTGATATAGTTTAGTTTAAATTAATATTAATCACTCTTTTTATAAGAGTGATTTTTTATGATTATATATTTTATTTTTTTAAAAAAATATATACTTTTCTTAGATATTTTTTAAGAGTTAGAAAAAAAATAATTTAAAATTTTATATTTGAAAGGAGTGTTATTATGGATAAAAAAAGAATAGAAGAAGAAAAAAACATGGAGAAGAAGCAAAGAAATGAAGAGAAGAATGTAAAAAAATAGAAAACAAGATGAAGATGCGAGAAGAACAGTATAGAAAGAAAAATGAAACTAAAAAGAATTTATAATATTTACTAGAGTTTTATTTATATTAGGATTGAAAGTTATTTTCTAGTTTTAGTATCTTTAAAAATTTAAATTAAATTTAATAAATTTTATATTTTTTAAATAGAAATAATTAGTTAAAATAATTAAGTTTTAACTAGTTAATTTTTTTAATTTAAAGATAAAGAATAAGATAAAACTTTATAAAATTATGTAGTAGATATTAAAGCTGGTTGATGACAAATTAAACTATGAATGCCACTTTTACCAAGAATAAGTTCTCTAGCATCAAATAAAACAATTTGTTTATTATTAAATACATTTGTTTTTGATAAAATATCTAGAAGTTTAGTTTCACTTTCTTCATCATTGAAAGTAGGAATAATAACAACTTTGTTACTTATATATAAGTTAAGATAACTAGTGACAAGTTTTTGATTTGCTAGGATACGATTATGATAAATGTTAAAATCAATCATTTTAATATCATCACTATTACGAACGTCATTTTTTGGTAAAGGAATTTTTATAATTTTATATTTTTTGCCATGAGCATTTATTGATTTTGATAATACATCTCAACACTTTTTAACAGCAAGATAACGATCATCAATAGTATTTTCTGTTCAACTTAATAAAATAGTATTACTATCAACTATACACATGATATTATCTAATCTTCCTTTGGTTTCGTCATATGGTAATCCATAAGGTATTCAAATAATATTTACAACATTTAGATAGTCTTTTAAATACATTTCTATTTGCTCTTGTGATAAATTAGGATTACGTTCTTGACATAAAATACCTTCATAACTAGCAAAACAAGTACCTTCACCATCTAACATAATCATGCTAGATTCTAAAATGATTGGTAGAAAATAGTAATCAATTTTTTGTAGTTCAAATATTTTGTATGCTATCATATCATCATCATTTCAAGGTGAATAAATACCTACTATTTCTCCACCTCAAGCATTAAAATTAAATTTTAAGCCTCTAATATTCTTTGTTTCTTTATTTTGAAGAAAGATTGGACCATAATCACGAATAAAGCAATCATTAGTAGACATTTCGATAATTGTAATATTTTTATTTAATAAATTTCTAGCATTATTAAATTGATTTTTACTAACAATCATATTTACATGTTCATGTTCACTAATAATATTAGCAAGTTTACTTATTTTTTCTTGTGCTGGTTTAGCGCCTAATCTTCAATTATCGGTTCTTTCTGGTCATACCATTCAACATTGTTGATGTTCTAAAAATTCAGGAATAACATAAAAATCATCACTATTTAGTGTTGAATAAATTTTTTGTGCCATTAATAGTAGCTTTCCTTTCTTACTTAGTAGCTACTGAATAATTCCCTTATTTTATTGATGATTCCTTTTTTTATTATACTAATAATTTTATTTTTTTTATTCATTTGAAGAATTATTATTTTTGATATTTTTTAATATTTCTTCAATGTTTTTAACTCTAGTGTTGGTATTATCATATTTAAAGCGTAATTCTGGAACTTTATATTTATTACTTGTTTTAGCAAGTGCGCTTCGACAAAAACCTTTAGCTTTTTCTAAAGCAGTACTAATGGTTTTAATATCTAAATTATCTAAGTAAACTGTTCAATAAATGGTAGCATAACTGTTATCTTTTGTTATTTTTACATTAGTAATAGTGATATCTTTGAAAAGAATATTTTTTGATTCTTTTTTTAATATATTAGTAATTTCTTTTTTTAAGAAACTTTCTTGTTGTTCAAATTTAATGATAGACATCCTATTTTGTCTCCACTTCTTCTACTAAATATGATTCAATAATATCATTTTCTTTTAAGTCATTACTATTTTTAATAGTAATACCGCATTGAGTTTCTTTTTTAGCAATTTTTAAATCATTTTTTTCATGTTTTAAACCACTGATTTCACCGTTATAAATAACAACATCATCACGAATGATATGAACTTTGCTATTACGTTGAATGAAACCATTAATGACAACACAACCAGCAATTGTTCCTACTTTTGAAAAATGAAAAGTTTTAATAACTCGTGCTTGACCAAGAATTTTATCTTCATAAGTTGGTTCTAATAAACCTTTAGCAGCCAATTCTAATTCTTCAGTTATTTTATAAATGATATTATGTAATCTAATTTCAACACCGGCATTGTTAGCAGCTTCACGAATAACATGATTGGGGCGAACATTGAAACCATAAATAATACTTCCTGAAGTTTGAGCAAGTTTAATATCTGATTCACTAATACCACCAATAGTTGCTCTAATAAACTTAACAGTAATATCATTAACATTAATTTTATTTACTGCTTGAACGATTGCTTGCACTGAACCTTGAGTATCTGCTCGTAAAATAACATTAATTTGTTTTAATTCACCTGTAGCAACATCTTGTGTTAAATTACCTAAACTAATTTGTCGATTATTTCTAATTTTATTTGTTTCTTCTGTTTGTCGTACTAGTGCTACTTTTCTTGCTAATTTATCATCATTAAAAACAATAAAAGATTCACCAGGAGTAGGGGCTGTTTCAAATCCTAAAACTTGAACAGGCATTGAAGGTCCGGCTTTAGTAATTATTTTACCAGTATCATTAATAAGGCGTTTAATTTTTCCTTTAACACTACCCGCAACTACAATATCAGTAACTTTTAGTGTTCCACCTTGTATTAATAAAGTACAAATTGAACCAACATTTTTATCATGATGAGATTCGATAACAGTTCCATTAGCAAATCGATTTGGATTAGCATTTAGTTCTTTTAATTCAGCAATTACTAATATTGCTTCTAATAATTCATCAATTCCTTGATTTTTTAAAGCACTACCATAAACAAAAATAGTATCGCCACCTCATTCTTCACTAGTTAAATCACAATTAGCTAGTTCATTCATAATGCGATCAGTATTAACATTTGGTTTATCCATTTTATTAACAAAAACAATAATTGAAACACCAGCTACTTTTGCATGGTCAATTGCTTCACGAGTTTGTGGCATCACACCATCATCACCAGCAACTACTAAAACAACAATATCAGTAATTTTAGAACCACGTGAACGCATTTCAGTAAATGCTTCGTGACCTGGGGTATCAATAAAAGTAATTAATTTATTATTAGTTTTAATTTGATAAGCACCAATATGTTGAGTAATACCACCGTGTTCTTGATTAGTAACTTTAGAATTACGGATAGTATCTAATAGTGTTGTTTTTCCATGATCAACGTGGCCCATAATTGTAACAACAGGTGGTCGAGTTACTAAATTTTTTTTATCATCTTCGAGATTAATATTTTCTAATAAGTTTTCATATGTTACCACTTTAGCTTTTTCAAAATCAATATTTCATTCTAAACAAAGTTCAAGCATTAATTCTTGAGTTAATATTTGATTTTGATTAAATAGTTTGCCTTGTTTCATGAAGTATTTAATAATGTCAGTTACTGGATGATGCAATGCTTTAGCAAATTCTGAAATAGTTAATGGTTCGTTATATAAAAATACTCCTTTTTCATTAATTTGAGATGTTTTTTGTTTTAGTTGTTGATTAATATTTTGTGTTTGTTGAGATATTCGTTTTTTTGCCATTTGCATCCCGCCTTTCGCTTGGGAAAATTAATCTCAATTTTTTTTAATTTCATTAATTAATTGTTCATAAAATTCATTTGGAATTTTTGTTTTTAATGCTCGTTCTAATGCCTTATTTTTAATAAGCAAAGGTATTAATTCAAGTTTAGGTTGGATGTAGGCACCTCGACCATTTTGTTTGCCAGTTTTATCAATGAATAATTGTCCTTCTTTATTAATAACAATTCTAATTAATTCACGTTTAGGTAAAATAGTATTTGTAACTATACATTTACGCATTGGTATTTTTTTACGTTGAATTAAAGGTATTTTATTCATAACGACCTACTTTATTGTTTATTGATTTTTATTTTTTCATTGTGTTTTTTTTAATAATTCAGATATAAACTTTTCATATTCACTTTCTTTAATATTACCATTTCAAGTAAATTTAATATTATTTTCTTTTGCTTGTTCTAATGAAGTAATATTAATATTTCAGTGAGTTACACCGGCAACTAATTTAGCAGCCATACCATTTTTACCAATAGCTAATGATAATTGTTCAGTAGGAACAATAATATTTGCTTGTTGTTCTTCTTCATTAATATCAATTGAAATAACTTTAGCTGGTGTTAAAGCGTTAATTATATATTCTTTTATATTAGGATTTCAGGCAATAATGTCAATTTTTTCGCCACTTAATTCTTGCGTAATTAGTTTTGTTCTTTCGCCTTTTGGGCCAATACATGCACCAATACCATCAATGCTTGGATCATGACTAACAATTGCAACCTTAGCTCTAATTCCAGGAATACGAGCAATATCTTTAACTTCGATTACACCTTGTGCGATTTCAGGAACTTCTAATTCTAGTAAACAACGTAAAAAATTAACGTGAGTTCTTGATGCTAAAATTTGACCATAGTTTTTATTTTTAATAATATCTTCAACATAAAATTTGATATAAGTATTATTAGCGATTGGTTTATTTTTTGGTAAGATCTCACTAGGGATTTGATTTTGTTTTGGTAAGAAAGCATAGGCTCTACCAATTTTAATTAACATATAAGTTTCTTCAACACTTTCAATAGTACCAATTAATATGTGATCTTTTTTATCAATAAATTCATCATAAATTGATGTTTTTTCTGCTTCACGAATTGATTGTTTAACTACTTGAATGGCTTTAAAAATTGATAAACGAGAGAATTGATCACTAGGAATTATTTGCGTATATGTATCACCAATTGTTAAGCCAGGATTCTTTGTTTTAATAGTTGAAAGTGCAATTTCTAATTCAGGATCTTCAACTTTTGGAACAACAATTAAATCCTTTAAAATTTTAATAGTACCTTTATTTTGATCAATTTCAATTCTGATATTTGTACTATCATCACGATGACTTTGATATTCATATGCTTTTTTTAGTCCTTCTTTTAAAGCTTCAATGATATCTTCTTTTGCTATTTGTTTTTCTTCAGCAATTTCATTTATGGCATTTAAAATGATTTGACTAATTTCTTTGTCCACTTTTTCTCCTCCTTGTTTTTTATAAACATTGTTGTTTATTATTTAATAGTATTTGAAATAGATTTATTTCAAAATGAAAATATACTTAAATAAAAAAAATATATTACACTAGAAATAATAAAGACAGCTGGTAGCTGTCTTGCTATAATTCTAATTCATTGTTCATTATACAATATTATTAATTTGAAAACAATAGAAATTTATTAAAGGATAGAGTTTTATTATCGTAGATTATATTGTAGAAATATCTTTCATTATATTAATGGTAATTTTCAAGTTTTAAATTGATTAAATATAATTATTTATATAGTCGTAATTGTTTTTGTTCTATTATCATTGAAAGATATAACATTCATTTTAAAGTTTCTATTTTTTTAAAATCAAGGGGAACTAAATCGATTTTCAATACTAATTTGTTCTTATATTGATATTAATTTCCTATATATTCTGCTTATCAAAGATTAGACATTTTTTTAAAATATTTTCAAACATTAGTAAAAATGTTAAGATTTATTTATTAAATTTTATTAAATAATAAAAATTTGGAGTAAATATTATGAGTAAAAATAAGAAAAAGAATGAAAATATTAGTATTGTAGTTTTTATTTCATTAATAATTATTATCACTATTATATTTTTGATTAAGTCATTATTTAAAGGTTTAGAAAAATGAATTGTTAATAATGTTTGAATAACTATAATTATTATATTTTCTATAATTATTGTTTCAATTTTAACTACTATTATATTGACAAATAAATATTTAAAATATAAAAAAAATTATTTTAATTTAGAAAAAAGTAAAGAAATAGAATATTCTTATCAAATAATAGAATTAGAAAATCGAATTAAAAATTATGAAAAAATTTATCCAAATTTAAAAAATTTTGAACATCCTTATCAATATAATGATAATTTAAATAATACGTTAGGTATTAAAGGTGAATTAATTGTTAAAGAAAAAATAATAAGTATGTTTAATGAAGAAGATTTACAATTATTTAACAATTTATATTTACAATCTATTGAGGGAAAAATTAATCAAATTGATCATTTATTAATTTTAAATAGTTGTATTTTTATAATTGAGACTAAAAATTGATCTTTAAAAACTTATGGAGATTATTTTAAAAAAAACTGAATCCAATATCATGGTGAAAGACAAGAATTTATTCCATCACCTCTTTATCAAAATAGAAGTCATGTTAGAACTATTCTGTATCTTTTAAAAAAAGAAAACATTAATTTAAAACAATTTAAATTTTTTAGCCTTGTAGTATTTGTTCAAAATAATTTACAAATTACTGAAAATAGTAACTTAAAAATAAATGAGAAAGCATTAAATTTATTTGAATTATCTGAATATATTAAAAATAAAATTGAAGAAAATTCAGGAAAATGTACTTCTTCTTCTAATAGTCAAAGAAATATAATGAATCAAATTATTTTAAATAATAATAATCCAGAAAACATTCAAATTCATAAAGAACAATTAGACTATTAAAAACACAGTTATAAGCGAACAAAATTTAATAAATTAATTTTTCTAATAATCTTCTGTCGTTGAAATTTTAATTAAAAAAATGTATTTTTATTTTCTGTTCTTAATTTTTAAATATAAAAAAACCTGAAAATTTTTCAGGTCTTTTTACATTATATTACTCAATAATCTTGGAAGTACTGTAGAGTATATATAAAAAATAATAAGAATGTTCAGTTAATGAACAATTTAATCCTAACATTTTTGAAATTATTTTTTTTAAAAAAGCAAAATAACACTTAATAATGAAAAATATTATAAAAAAAACACCAAATAAAAAAGAATGTATAATTATGAACAGAAAATAGTTTATATTTTTCAGAAAAATTATCTAAGGGGGAAAAACAATATGAGAAACATGAAAACATTACTACGACTAATGGGTGCTGCTGCTTTAACAACAGTTGCAGCAAGTTCAGTTGTTGCATGTGGAACTCAAACAAAAGCGCCAGCATTGAATGGCAAATATGCAAAATTATTAGGATGATATAGTGATGAAAATACAAGTACAATTAATCAAGAACTAAAAAAGGATGAAAGTGCTGTTGGTAAAGAAAATTATTCAATTGCTATTGTTGCTACTGATAGTACAAAAATTACAACAACTAAATTTAACGAAAAATTATTAAAAGCAGGTGACGGTGCTGATGCTAACAAATTTAAAGCAAAAGATGCTGATGCTGCAGTATTTTTAAAAGATTTAGGATTTACATCTGGTAGCACTACTGCTTTTTATAAAGTTGAAGAAGTTACATCTATTACTGCTTTATCTGCAAAAGTTGAAAGTACTGAAGCAGGTAAAATTGAAGCTGTTGGTACAACTGATTTTAAAGTTGCAGCTGGTACTTGCCAAATTAATATTATGGATAAGGCAACTGGAGATGATGCCAAATCTGTAAAAAAATATACTATTAGTACTCTTAAGAAAGATACATTAGGTGTTCCTGCTCAAGTAGATACGCTTGTACAATCAGCAAAATTGGATTTAACTAAAGCTAATGGATTTGAACAAGGCAAAGATGTACTTAAGTCTTTACCTTGAAAAACTGAGAATTCTAAAGAAAAAAATCTATATAATTCTTTAGTTAACTTATTTAGTAAAGATAAAGTATCATTAGTTTGAACTTCTGATGCTCAAGGTCAAACAGCGATACTTAAGTATACAGCTCAAAAAGTATACTTAACCGTAAAATTTGGAGAAGTAAAAGTTACAAATACTCTAGATTTTGGAACTCCACAAGCTTAAATATATTTTAAAAGATTGCAATTGCAATCTTTTTTATCACTTAAAAAATTTTATTAATTTATTAAAATTATAAAAATAATTTCAATTTAAGAATAATAAATAGCAGAAAATAATTTTTTTTAGAAAATTATCTAAAAGGGGAGAAAATATTATATGAAAAATATAAAAACATTATTACGTTTAATGGCTGCTACTGCTTTAATTACAACTGTAGCAAGTTCAATTGTTGCCTGTGATTTTGAAGCAAAAGGACCAATATTAAATGGTAAATATGCAAAATTATTAGGATGATATAGTGACAAAAATACAAGTTTAATTAATCAAGAATTAAAGAAGGATGAAACTACCGGTAAAGAGAAGTATTCAATTGAGGCTGATGACACAAAAATTATGATGACTAATTTTAAAAATAGTTTATTAAACGTAAACGAAATTAGAAATCCAAATCAAGCAAAAGATGCTGATGCTGCAACATTTTTGAAAGAGTTAGGAATTACAAGTGGTAGTGAAAATGAAGAATATTCACCTGATGATGTTAAAAAAATTACTACCTTATCTGCAAAAATTACAAGTACTGAAACGGGTAAAACTGAAGAAAATAATACAGGAACTGATTTTAAAGTTCTTGCTGGTACTTGTCAAATTGATATTATAAGCAAAGATGATGATAGTGTAGTAAAATTTTATACTATCAATACTGCTAAAAATAATGGATTAAATATTTCAAAGATAGTTATTACTAAACTTATTAGTGATAAAAATAGTTTAAAATTAACTGCTGCGCAAGGATTTAAACAAGGTGAGTCTGTTGCTGATTTTAAATTAGTAATAAATTCAGAAAGTAAACAAAAACAATTTGATTCTCTAGTTCAAATATTGAATACAAATGTTAGTACTCAGTTCCATGCTAGAGTTGCTGATGGTCCATTAGTAACAGGAAATTTTAGAAATTTAAAAGTTTATTTAGCAATATATTTTGGTGATGTGCATCTTTTACCTAGAATAGATTGTGGTATACCACCAACTGTTTAAATCATTAAATATTTTAAAAAATATAATGACAGTTATTGTTAATTATCATATTTTTTTGTTACTATTAATACAAATGAAAATTATTAATAATTAGACATTTGAAATCAGAAGAAATTAAATTTATAACATTGATAAGTTAAAAAAATAAACTTTAAATGAGGACACAATTGTATCTTTCAATTTTATTAAGTGATATTATTAATTATAAAAATTAAAGAAGGAGAAAAAATATGTTAAAAGCAGGAAGTATATTAATATTTATTGTTTTTATTTTAGAATCAATATTTATAATTCCTTTATTATGAACAATACCCGCTTTTATTTTATACAAAAAAGTAAGTAAAGGTGAAGCGACTACTGATCAAAAAATTGCTTTAGCAATATTAGGAATTATCTTTGGTGTTGCATTAGGTATTATTGGTGGTATTTTTATATTAGTTGATTTAAACAATGATGAAAATAAAATCCAAAGATATTAATAAAAAACATCATTAATTAATGATGTTTTTTATTTTTTTAAATAGTTTTCCATTGGTTTTAATAAAAATTATTATATAATTTTTATAGTTTGATTTAAAAACAACTTAAAATTATTAACTAGGAGGAAAACAAATATGGAAGTTATTATTTTAGAAGCCACAAATCTGATGAATGAAATAATTTTACGTTATAAAAATGAAATTAACAAAATTCGCACCGGAAGAGCTAATCCTAATATCTTAGAAGGAGTTAATGTTAAATGTTATGGTGGTGTTGATAGTTTAAGTAATATTGCGCAAGTTAAAGTAGCAGAAGCACATCAATTATTAATTAAACCATATGATCGCAGTTTAATTAAAGACATTACAGAAGCTGTTACAAAAGCTGATTTGAAATTACAAATTAAAAGCGAAGCAGAGAATATACGTTTAATTTTCCCACAATTAACAGAAGACGTTCGTAAATCTTTAGTTAAAGATTTGAGTAAAAAAACTGAAGAATATAAAGTTAAAATCCGTAATTGTCGACGTGATGCTGTTCAAAATCTGAAAAAAATAAAATTACCAGAAGATCAAGAAAAGCATGCAGAAACTACAATTCAAGATTTAACTGATAGTAAAATTAAAGAACTTGTATTAATAGAAAACAATAAAAAAGCCGATTTAATGAAAATTTAGCAATAAAGCAATAAAAAGTTAGGGGTTAAATATTGTGAAAAAAAAGATAATAAATAAAGAAAATATAAAATCTAAAGTTTCTTTTTTTGCAAAACTTAGTATTTTTTTTAGAACCTATCGAAATCGTATTCTTACAAGCTTTATTTTAATTGCTTGTGGTGTATTATGAATGTTTATTGGGGCAGTTTATTTAGAACCAATTTTTGGTAATAAACCACAGTGATCAGCCTATACATTTATGATAATTAATACTTTAATTTTTATTGGTTGTTTATGAGAAATTATTAATTTAAAAAAAGAATCAAATTGATCAATTGTACTTAAAATTTCTATAATTTTAACAGGAGTCATACTTTTATGAGTTCCGCTTGGTAAAGAAACTTTTGGTCCATATATTTATAATCATTATTGATTTGAAACTTGAATGACTTTATTAACTTTATTATTTTTCATTTGTATTTTTATTTTAATTGCTTGACGAAGTAAAAATTTTCAATTAAGTGATGTTATTTTTATTTTTACTTGAATTATTTATTTAGTATTTGTTGTTAAAGCTGTTAATTTTTTAATGTTATCAGAAATTAAACTTTCAAAACTAGGATGACCAACATTATTGTTTTTATTCATTATTGTTATGTCTAATGATGTTGGTGCTTTTATTGGTGGTATAATTTATGGTAAAACAAAAATGGCACCAAGTATATCACCAAATAAAAATTGAGAAGGTGCTATTACTGGTTTAATAACAGCAGTTATTTTAAGTATGATAACAGTAACTGTTTTTTTAGAAACAAGTAATTATAATCCATTGCCTTTTTTAGAAGTTAATAGTAAAGTACCAATCTATATTGCTTATTTTGCTACTAGTTTTATTCTTTCAATCGTTAGTCAAATGGGTGATTTATTATTTTCTTATTTGAAACGTAATTATCATGTTAAGGATTTTTCAAATATTTTACCTGGACATGGAGGATTATTAGATCGTTTAGATTCATTTTCAACAGTAGTTATTTTTGGTTCTCTAATTACTCTAGCAGCTATTGCTTAATATATAAAATTTAAGGATGAAGTTATGTATATATTTTTAGCCATTTTAATTGGTTTATTTACAATATTATTTTTAATTACCTTGCATGAATTTGCTCATTTTGTAATTGCTAAATTATCAGGAGCATATGTATATGAATTTGCTATTGGTATGGGACCAAAACTTTTGCAGTGAGGTAAAAAAGAAACACGTTATACTTTAAGACTATTACCATTGGGTGGTTATGTTTCTATTGCTTCAGAAATTGCTGATGCTCCTAAAGGACGAGAAGATGAAGTAATTGATGGTAAACGAATGATGGAAAACTTGCAACGTGGTAAAAAAGCAGCTTTCATTAGTGCAGGTGCACTAATGAATTTATTATTAACTTTTATTTTATTAATGATTGGATATGGAATTTATCCACATAAATATGATCCTAATTTGCCACCAACTTATGCAACAACAGGACCATTATATGAAGCAGTTAAAGAATATAATGAACATAATCCAACTTTTAAAATTTTAGATACTGATGCTATTACTAGTATTTATAATACTGGTGATATTGAATCTAAACAATCAATTAAATCATATTATGATTTAGAAGCATGATTAAGTAAATATAATAAAAAGACTACTAATGGTACAGTTATTGCTGACTACAAAATTACTTTTGATAATAAAAATGATAAAACTGTTACTTTTAAACCTGTAGAACAAAAAGGGGTGCTATTCATTGGTGTTAGTCAAGGTAGTTATTATTTAAATGCAGGTCAAGTTATTAGTAATGGTATCATTGATACTTTTAAAGATAGTTACAGTCTTTTACAAGCATTGGGACAATTAGTTACTTTTCATTGACAAAATTTATCAGGACCTGTTGGTATTGTTAAATCAACTAATAGTTTTTTAAATCCTGATTTATCATCAACACAAGCAGCAAGTACATATTTTCGTTGAGCAGCATTATTATCATCTAATTTATTTTTATTAAATATGTTACCAATTCCGCCATTGGATGGTTATAAATTTGTTGAAAATGCAGTTGAAGCGGTAACAAGAAAAAAATTAAATGAAAAATATAAAATTATTGTCAGTATTGCTGGAGCTATATTATTTTTAGTTATCTTTATTGCTATTACTATTAAAGATATATTTTTTTAATCTTTACTTTATAATAAAATCTTATTATAAATAGGATAATAAATTTGAATGAAAAAGTTTTGAGTAATTTTCTTAATTATTTATATTTTAAAAAATAAAATAGTTACTATTTTAAGTGAACAATATTGTTCACTTTTTATTTTATTTTGAAATATACTTTATAAGTATAAAAACTAAAATTTATATCGATTATTTGCTCCTAAGAGAATTATTTTTTCTTCAACAAATTTCTGAATAGCTATCATTGCATTTTCTGTTAATGTATTAAGATTAGATAAATTAGAATTAGTTTGCAAACTTTTTTTTAGACTTTCAACGTAAATCTTTCTTAAATCACTACTAATATTAACTTTAGTAATACCAGCTTTAATTGCTAGAGTTAATTGTTCATCATTAATAGTAATATTATCATGTAATACTAAAAAAATTTCAGGCATTTTAATAGCAATTTCTTTAATTAGAGAAATTTTTAAATCTTGTCTATTATCTTGATGATGACTATTGATAGCAGTAAATACAAGACAATTAATATTAGTTTTATTTCTAAATAATATTGCTTGTTCAATTAAATTAATATCATTAGTAATATCTCCTTTTGTATTATTGTAAAAAATCTCTGATTCAACAATAATACCCAAAGGAGCAGCAAAATGAACAATATCTTTAGTTTTTTCAATATTTTCTTTAATTGTATAGTTACTGTAATTTAACATAACTGAACTAAAATCAGATGTAATTTTAGTTTTAATAAAGTGTGGATCAAGACAGTGGTCTAGTTGTAAAAAAATTGGTACTTTTGCACGATTAATAACATTATTAATAATAGCAAGTACATATTTTAAATCAATACAATTAATAGTGTTAGGTGTTATCATTAAACATATTGGTGCTTTTTGTTTTTCGGCTGCATTAGTAATTGCAATTAACATTTCTAAATTATCAAAGTTAAAACTTGGGATTGCGTATTTGTTAATTTGTGCATGTTTTAACATTATTTTCAAGTTAATTTTCAATTACAATCACCTAACTTTTCTTTTTTATTTAATTATATCAATAATATTTATCATGTAAGGAATATAAGATATGTTTTAAATTTTTACTTTTTTCTTTTCTTTTTAATTTTGCTTTTCTTTTTTTTATTAAGTTGACGTAATATTTTTTGATAAAAATCATATAAACGATGTTCAGAAGTTTGATAACGTTTGAACATTAAGTTATTAATTCAAATATAAAAATATTGTAAACTGAAAACTAAACCAAAAACAAAAACAACAGCAGTAGCAGCGATTAATCATCCATATTCGCCATTTGAATAATCAAAGAAAAAATATGGATATCATGTATCTCTTGGTGGATGACCAGTTTCTATAAAATCTAAATAACGTAAATGACCTCTAATTAGAATAACAATACAATAAATTGCTGGATAAATAACAATTAATCATAAATATATTTTATGTTGTTGTTTTATATTAATATATTGATGACCTGACGTAACAATAAAGCTAGTAATCATAATTATTGGCATTAATAAGTGTAAAATTAATGTTGCAATTCAATTATAAGCACTGTATTGTTTTGGATCTTGCTCAGCAGTGAAAATACCTATTCAAAATATTAACATCGTAATAGTAATATAAACAGTTACTGCTAATCGAGTTTGAAAACTTGGTTTAGTACTACGAAAATAAGAATCAAATAAATAAACACAAAAATAAATAACAACCATATAATTACTCTCAGTAGTAAAAAAAGCATAGTAGTTACTTACTCGTTCACCATATCCTAAATGTTCAAATTTTTCCATTGGATAATATATTGCACTAATTAAATCAATAATTAAAAATAAAATTATCATTATTAATGCAGATAAACGTATATAAAAGTTGGCTTTGTTACTTAATTTATACATAATAATCCCACATCTTTTCTTTTTTCTTTGTATTATAATTCTAACATTAATTGTGTATTTTCTTCTAAATGTTCTAATACTCCTAACTCATTTAATAGTTGATAATTAGTTTTAGTAATATTAGTTCGTAGTTGTAAATCATTTTTTGAAGTAATTGCTTGTTCACTCCTTGCTTTAACAATTGAATTAGCCACAATTTCACCCAATCCATCTAAAGTAATAAATGGTGGTAAAATTTGTTTTTCACCATTTATTACTTTAACTTGAAAAAGTTTAGCATCAGAATGTTCTAAACTAATATTGCTAAATTTAATATTTCTAGCATTCATTTCTAATGCCACTTCTAATAATGGGATTAAATCTTTTTCTTTAGTAGTAACTGTATTTTTTTGACCATCATTTTTTCTTAATCTGTTATTAATATCTTTTAATTTATTAGTAATAGCACCAATACCTTGTAACATAGTTTTAATATCAAAAATTTCGCATCTTGTTGTAAAATAAGTAGCATAATATTCATGTGGATAATAAACTTTAAATCAAGCTACTCTTCATGCCATTAATACATAAGCAGTAGCGTGTGCTTTAGGAAACATATATTTAATTTTTTTGCAAGATTGAATGTATCAATTAGGAACTTTCTTTTCTTGCATTAACTTTTCATATTCTTGTTTAATGCCTTTTCCTTTACGGACATCTTCCATAATATTAAAAGCAATTTTTGCTGGTAAGCCTTGATATACTAAATAAGTCATAATATCATCACGACAACCGATTACATCTTTTAGTTTTAAACCTTGTTGTGAAATTAATTCATCAGCATTATTTAATCAAACGTCAGTACCATGTGATAAACCAGATATTTGTACTAATTCAGAAAATGAAGTAGGTAATGTATCACTTAACATTTTACGAACAAAACCAGTACCAAATTCAGGGATACCAATTGCTCCTGTTTTTTCGCCAAGTAAATCATCACTAGTAATATTTAAGGAATTTAAATTAGAAAATAATGATAAAACTTTTTCATCTTGATTAGGAATTGTTTTTGGATCAATACCAGTTAAATTTTCTAACATTTTTAATGCTGTTGGATCAACATGACCTAGAATATCTAATTTTAATAAATTATCATGAATAGCATTAAAATCAAAGTGGGTAGTTTTTCATGTAGAACTAGTATCATCAGCTGGAAAATTGATTGGTGTAAAATCATTAATATTATATTCTTTTGGTACAACAATAATACCACCAGGATGTTGACCAGTTGTTCTTTTAATACCAACACATCCTTGACTTAGTAACTCTAGTTTTGCTGCACGCATATCTGATTGACCAATTTTTTCTGCATAAGCTTTAACATAACCATAAGCTGTTTTATTGGCAATTGTTGAAATTGTTCCGGCACGAAAAACATTTTCTTCACCAAACATTTCTTTAGTAAAATCATGAGCTTTATTTTGATATTCACCAGAAAAGTTTAAATCAATATCAGGTGTTTTATCACCATCAAATCCTAAGAATGTTTCAAAAGGAATATCATGACCATCAGTATTTAAATCAATATTGCATTGTGAACACATTTTTTTTGGTAAATCATAACCACACTTATAAGAACCATTACTAATAAATTCACTAGTTTTACATTGTGGACATAAATAGTGTGGTTGTAGTGGGTTAACCTCAGTAATGTTAGCAAAAGTAGCTACTAAAGATGAACCAACTGAGCCACGACTACCAACAAGATAACCATCTTGCAAAGATTTTTCTACTAATTTGTGTGCAATTCAATAAACAACAGCAAAACCATGAGTAATAATTGCATCTAATTCACGAGTTAAACGTTTTTCTACATATGTTGGTAATGGATTACCGTAACGATTTCATGCTTGTTCATAACAAAGATTACGTAATTTAGTATCAACATTAACAATACTTGGTGTAAATAAGCCATCTTTGATTGGTTTAATCATTTCAAATTGTTTAGCTAATTGCAAAGGATTATTAATAACAATATCATTAATTAAATTAGGGTCATCTAAAAAATTAAATTCTGTTAACATTTGATTAGTAGTTCTTAAATGTTGATCAGGATATGATGTAACTTTACCTTTACGATCAAATAATGGGTGCAATAAACCACCAATTGCTTTGCTATTAATAATAACATCACGATATATTTTTTCATGGAAATGTAAATAGTGGGCATCGCTAGTAGCAATTACTAATTTATTTAATTTAAGGGCATTATTAATAATTTTTTTAATAGTATCATGTAATTGTTCTTTAGTAATATTTCCTAACTGTATTAAGTGTTTATAAACAGCAGGTGGTTGGATTTCAATAAAATCAAATCACTTCATTATTTTAATTAGTTCTTCTTCACTTTTATTTAATGCTGTTTCAAAAACAGCACCATTTATACAACTACTACCAATTAATAATTCTTTTCTATTTTCATTAATTGCTTCTGATATGATTTTTGGTGTTTTATAAAAATACTTTGTATGAGATAGTGAAACTAATTGATATAAATCTTTTAAACCTAATTGATTTTTTGCAAAAATAGTAATATGTTCACCACGAAGTTTATAATTAATTTGTTCATTAATTAAGTTATTAATTTCTTGTAAATTAATACAATTAAATTCTGTTTTTAATTGTTGTAACATTTTTAAAAATACTTGTGCTAATACATTAGCATCATAATCAGCACGGTGAGCAATTTCATCATCATATTTAATGCCATAAGTACGACAAATAGTACCTAATCGATAATATTTTAGTTGTGGTAGAATTGCTCTAGATAATTGCAAAGTATCAATGACAGGATTATTTAAAGGCATGAAACCCAATTGTTTCATTGCTGCTTGTAAAAAAACAAAGTCAAAGTTAGCATTATGAGCAACTATTGTTTTATTACCAATTATTTCAATAATTGTTGGCAATATTTGTTGTAATGTTTGTTTATCTTTTAGCATAACATTGGTAATATTAGTAAGTTCAGTAATATGTTCAGGTATGGGATTATTTGGTTTAATTAAAATTGTATCTTGTTTTAAAATCATATTGTCTTTAACAATTGTATAACCAAATTCAATAATTTCGTGATAATTGGTTGATAAACCAGTTGTTTCTAAGTCAAGAACAATGTATTCTAAATCTAATAATGATGTATTAATATTATTTTTAGTAATACTAATATTATTGGGGATTAAATCCATTTCAACACCATACATTACTTTTAAGTTTGGATGTTTTTTAGCAGCATTAGCAATATCTGGGTATGCTTGTACATTTAAGTGATCAGTAAAACCAATTGCTTGGTGTCCTCATTTAGTTACTTGATTGATATAATCACTTGCTGAAGTAATACCATCCATAGCACTCATTTTAGTATGAGTATGAAATTCAATTCTTTTAGTTTTAGCATCATCATTATTGTTAGCATTTTTATTATTTAAATCGATAATTAAATCATCAATTCATAGTACTTGTTCTTTACTATAATTATCATAACGACTATTAGCATTAATTTTTATTCAATCATCAACTTTAATATTATCAAATTTCTCATCTGGTTGATCGCTATTAATAAATGCTTTGCAAGTAATTGCATCGCTATAATCAGTAATTCAAAATGAATAAAATCATTTTTGAGTTTTGGTTAAAAATTTATTAATTTTAAAAACTTTACCACTAATAATAATATTGGGTTTGTCGCCAATGATATCTTTAATACTATGAGTTGGGTCTGTTATTTCTAAATTAATTTTTGCTTTTTTGCGATAAGTAGTGGTACTAAAATTTTTACTTACATTATTTTTAGTAATTTTAGTTTTTAAATTGTTGGTAATTTTGCTAATTTCTGTTTTAGATTCATTTTCATAACTAATAAATGGTTGCTCTGCTTTATTTATTTTAGTTTTTAATTGAATTTTTTTAAAACCATATTGTTGAAAGTAATTAATAAATTGTAAAAATTCATTAGTTATTAATTTCTCTTCAATACTATTATGAATAGTAATGGTAATAATATTATTTTTATAATTAATTGCTGAGTCGGGTAAAGAATAATAAATGCCAGCTAATAGTTGCAATTTATGAGTTTTAATATAATGAAAATATGTTAATACAGTTGATTCATCAGCAGTAAGAGAAACATTAAAATCGACATTAATATTCGAAACAGGTAATTTTTCAAAATGTTGTTCAAAACTTTTTAAAGTAGTAGTTGTTAGAAAATTAGGTAAGTTGATGGTAATTATTACTTGTTGATTATGATGAAAATATTGTACTTTTTTAATAGTGGCATGATTAAATTCATTATTAACATCATTAAAATCCATTTCATGGAAAAGTTTTTGCAAATCTTGGTTCATATATTTTTCCCTCTCTTAATACTAAATAATTAACAATAATAACTATATTTTAATTAAAATATATTAAATCATTATTCTAATGTTTAATCAAATTTCATATTTTAATTATAACTTAATTAAAATTCTTATTCTTATTCTTATATAAAAAAAGTATGAAATTTTAGCTATAAAAAAAATAAAAACAAAATAATTTAATTACAATAAAAAGTAATGCCTAATATTTAGGCATTACTTTTTATCATGAAAGTGTTATTGGATTATTTGTTTTAGGTAATGTTTCGGTTTCAAAAATAGCATTTATATTATTAACATTAAAATTTGAATTTAATTGTTGATTTCTTGTTTGTATAGATGGTTTATTAAAAGATTTTTTTTGTTCTTTGGTAAATGCTGCCTTTTGATTAGAAGTAAATCATTCTAATTGTTTTGGAGTTAATGATTCAATTTGAAATTTAAATTCATAAAAATCATATTCTATTGTTAATTGATTATTAATTGTTTTTAATGCTTTTCTTATTCCTTTTTCTAGTAATGAAAACTTATTATAACTGAAATTTTTTATTTGTTCTGTTGTAAATGCTTGTATTTGTATTTTTGTAAGTGCTTTCATTTGTTTTTTTGAAAAAGCATAAAGCAGTAAATTATTTTTTGTAAATAAGGGAATTAAGTTGGAATTAATTGTTGAAACTTGATATGGGCTTAATAGTTGCAATAATTGTCTTCAAATTGGTAACCCATTATTATCATTTTCTTTAATGATACTTAAAATAAATTTATCAATTTCTTGTTTATTGATAGTGTTTGTAAATGATTGTATTTGTGTTTTAGTAAGTCCTTTAAGTTCTGATTTGCTAAATAATATTTGATTTTCTGTAGACATATCTTTTAATCTTTGTCCTTTTCATTTAAATTTAATTTAATAAAAATCCTAATATAGAAATAATTTCTATATTAGGTATGAACATTTATTAAATTAAAAAATAATTATAATATAAATTAATTATTTTTGTTATATTATGCATTTTATGAATTATAATTTAATATTTTTTAAATGAATATATAATTTGTTTTTTTTAGACAGAAGTTACTGTTAAACTTCTGGTTCTCATAACTGGTTCTTTTGATGAATTTGCTAGTTCATTAGATACTTTAATGTAATCAGGAGTAATATTTGCTTTTGATACTCTTACTGTGGGGATAGTAGGATTTGTTCTTAAAAATTTGTTAATTCTTGATTCTTTTCTTCCAAAATTTGTAGTAGTAGCCATTCCACCAGCTATTAAAGTTGTACCAACAGCAATTGTACCAATAGCAACTGGTAATAATGAAGCACCACCAGTCATAGGTGCTGCAGCAACACAAGCTGTTGTTATTCCTGCAGTTGTTGTTAATGTTCCTGTAGTTATTGTGACACCAGCAATTACTTTTCTTTTTGTACTTATTTCACTAGGCATAATACTTTTCTTCCTTTTCTTTTTCAATATTTAATTTAATAAAAATCCTAATATAGAAATTATTTCTATATTAGAAATGAACAATTATTAAATTACAAAAAATATTATAATATAAAAAAATGAAAATATTTTATTTTTTTTAAAAAAATATTACTTAAAGGTACATAATGAAATATCAAAATAATATTAAATATATTATTATTATTTTATTGAAAAGTAGCCAATTAATAATTGCATTTTTTAATCAAACAAGTTAAGATTACTTATGGTAAATGTTATGCCCACGTAGCTCAGTGGATAGAGCACCGCCCTTCTAAGGCGGGGGTCAGAAGTTCGAATCTTCTCGTGGGCGCCATTAAATTTTAAAATACTAAGAAGGTTTAACTAAATAATGATAAATCATGACAATTATTATCAAGACATTATTGGTAAAATTAACCACCTCATTAGTGAAAATAAATGAGATCAAGCAATGAAGTTGGTCAAACATGAATTAGAGATGCCTTATATTCCTATTCATCATGAAGTTACATTACAAGAGTTACATCATAATATTACTACTCATATTAGATTAAATAGTAAAAATGAAAGTCATGAGTGAAATTTAGAGAGAATAAGTCATGTATTAATGAATCCATTTGATGAAGATCTTCATCCGATGGCATTTTATTATTTACAAAGTCATAATGCTAGGTTAATTTTGCCAACAATTAAGATTTATCTTACAAATAAAAATATAAATAATATAAATAATATAAATAAAACGCAACTATTATTTATATTAAATAATCAAGGTATTGATGAAGAAATAGAAGTAATAAAAGGTCATGATACATTTAAAATTAATCCAAAAAAAATAACACAATGACAAGAATCACTCGTTTATTTAAAGATTACAAAAATATTTGAAGATGAAGTTCATATTGATAATCCAGGTATTTATGGTATTTGCTTGTTTTTATTGGATAGTTATTTTGAGAATTTGTTTCCAACATTACCTAATAAAAATCAAGCAGCAGCATTAGCAGCTGCTTTGTATATTCGTGCTTGTAGTTTCCAATTTATTAGTGTAAAATTGGTAGAAAGTGCTAAAAAATTTAAAACTACTACTACTTTAATAAAAAAATACTTAAGTATTATGATTCAACAACAAATTACATAAGGAGAGATTTGAAAAATGATATTAAATATTATAAAAGATGAAAAAAATGGTCTTGGAAAATGACATGTTACCATTGATGCTAAAACTTGAAAAGATCAATTGGCAAAAGCTGAAAATAAATTGATTGCACAAGTAGAAATTCCTGGATTTCGTAAAGGAAAAGTTCCTACTAAAATGGCTAAAAAACACGTAACTGAAGAACAAACTTTACAAACAGCAACTAAAGCAGTTATTACTATTGCTTATGATTTTGTCTTAAAACAAAAACCTAACTTAATGCCTACTAATCAACCCGAAGTTAATGTGGAAAAATCTACTATTAAAGAGTGTGAAATAATGTTTGTATTTGATTTACCAGCAGAAATTACTATTGGTAAATATCGTGGTATTGATATAGTAAAACCTGTAGCAACTGTTAATCAAGAAGAAATTGATACTCAAATTAAACTATTACAAGATCGTTTTGCTATTTTTAATCCAAAAGAAAAAGGAAAATTAGAAAAAGGTGATACTGCAGTTTTTAATTTTACTGGTTTTTTAGAAGGTAAAAAATTCCCTGGCGGTGAAGCTAAAAATATGGAATTAGAAATTGGTTCTGGTAAATTTATTCCTGGTTTTGAAGAAGGAATGATCGGTATGGAATCTAAATCTAAAAAAACTATTGAAGTAACTTTCCCAGAAGATTATCATGTTCCAAATTTAAAAGGTCAATTATTACAATTTGAAATTGAATTAAACGAAATAAAAACAAAAGTTATTAATGAAGATTTAGAAGAATTAGTAAAAGATGTTAACATTCCAGATGTTACTACTACTGAACAATTATTAGAAAATATTAAAAAACAAATTGAAGTACAAAAAACAATGACAATTAAGGAACAATTTATGGAAGAACTTATTGCTAAAATTGTTAAAGATTCAAAAATAATAATTCCAAATTTTGCTGTTAAAAATGAAACTGAACGTTTAGAAAATGAATTTAAAAAACAATTAGCTAATCAAAACTTTACAATTGAAAACTATATGGCAGCAACCGGTTTATCTCATGAAGAAATTATTAATGAAATAAAAAAGGATGCAATTATGCAACTTCAGAATTTTTTAGTTATTGAAGAAATTATTAAACAAGAAAAAATAGAAATTACCGAAGAAGAAGTTCAAAAACAATTAACAACATTTGCCGACCAATTTAAAATAAGCATTGAAGAAGTTAAAGCAAATATTAAAGATTTAAGTTTAGTGACTACTACCCTAAAACATAATAAAGCCTTTGATTTATTATGAGAAAGTAACGGTAAAAACCAAAAGCAAACAACAAGTGCTTAATTAATTTAATTTGATAATTATTATATAACCTAATTACCAATTTAATAATTAGGTTATTTTATCGTTTATTTTTTTTTCAAAAAGTAAAAATTATCAAAAAAAAAATAAATGTAATAAAATACTACTAGTATAAATTAAATATGAATTAATAAGTGCTGCTGTAATAGTATAGTATAAATCAAAAATTAGATATTTTAGCAATTAAGTATTGCAAGTGCTAATTTTTTATATTATAATCCAGTTAATACATTATTTGAGGTGAGACAATGAAGATAAAAAATATTACTAATATTCCAGTACTAGTAACAAGAGGAAGTTTTGTTTTCCCAACAGTTGAAATAGAACTAGAAGTTGGCAGACATAAATCAGTAGCGGCAATTAATGAATCGGTAGCTAAGTTTAATTCAGAAATTATTTTAGTTTCGCAAAAGGATCCAAAAGTAGATAATCCTCAATTAAGTGAAGTCTACAATCATGGTACTTTGTGTAAAGTGCAAATTCAAAAAAGTCATAATGATGGTACACTTACCATATCTTTTTATGGACAACAAAGAGTTAAAGTTTCTAAGTTTTATGATGATAAATTTTATACAGGAGATGCTGAAACTTTAGTTAGTCCTAATGTTTCAAAATCATTAGAAGAAGAGTTGATCCAAAGAATTGTAAATAATTTACAACAGATTTTAGATGTTCATGGTTCAATTCCACAAGGTGTAATTAGTCAAATCACCGATGGAATGAAAGCTAGTGAAATTATTGATAAAATGGCTCAATTTTTACCATTTTTAACTATCAATAAACGCCAAGAAATTTTACAAGAAATTGATATTAATAAACGTTTAGATTTATTATTGAAAGATGTTGGTAGTCAAAAACAAGTTGGTGCTATTGAAAAGGATTTAACAGCTAAAATTAAAGATCGTATTGATGAACAACAACGTGAATATTATTTACGAGAAAGATTGCGTGCTATTAAAGAAGAATTAGGCGAAATTGATGGTAAGTCTAATGAAATGAAACGTTATTTAGAACGTTTAGAAACAGAAGAGTTTCCTGAAGCAATCAAAACTCGTGTTAAAGAAGAAATTAGTCGTTATGAAGATATGCCACAAGCTTCAAGTGAATCAAATATAATTCGTACATACATTGATTGAATGATGACTTTACCTTGATTTCAAAAAAGTGAAGAAAAATTTGATTTAATTAATGCAAAAAAAATTCTTGATAAATATCACTATGGTTTAGAAAAAGTTAAAGAAAGAATTATTGAATATCTTGCTGTTAAAAAAATGGCTAAGGCAATGCCAGGGCAAATTATTTGTTTAGTTGGTCCTCCTGGTGTTGGTAAGACTTCTTTAGCTAAATCAATTGCTGAAGCGATGGGGCGTACTTTCGTTAAAGTTTCACTTGGTGGAGTTAAAGATGAATCTGAAATTCGTGGTCATCGTAAAACTTATATTGGTGCGATGCCAGGAAGAATTATCCAAGGTATGAAACGTGCTAAAGTTATTAATCCATTATTTTTATTAGATGAAATTGATAAAATGTCATCTGATTATCGTGGTGATCCAGCTAGTGCTATGTTAGAAGTATTAGATCCTGAACAAAATGCTAATTTTTCAGATCATTATATTGAAGAAAATTATGATTTATCACAAGTTATGTTTCTAGCAACAGCTAATTATATGGAAGGTATCCCTGAACCATTAAAAGATCGAATGGAAATTATTGAGCTTTCTTCATATACAGAATTAGAAAAACTTGAAATTGCAAAAAAATATTTAATTCCTCGTGTTATTGAAATTACTGGTTTAAATAATAAAATGTTAAAATTTAAACCAAATTCAATTGAAGAAATAATTAAATATTATACAAGAGAATCAGGTGTTCGACAATTAGAAAGATTATTAAATAAAATTGCTCGTAAATTTATTGTTAAACTTTTGAATAAAAAAATTAGTACTGAAGAAATTGTTGCTGATAATGTTAAAGATTATTTAGGAAAACAAATTTTCGATTATACTAAAAAAGAAAATGAATCACAAATTGGAGTGGTAACTGGTCTTGCTTATACTCAATATGGTGGTGATATCTTACCAATTGAAGTAAACTACTTTAAAGGAAAAGGTAATTTAGTATTAACTGGTAAATTAGGTGAAGTTATGAAAGAATCTGCTACTATTGCTTTAGATTATATTAAAGCAAATGCTATTACTTTCAATATTCCTGATACTTTCTTTGCAGAACATGATATTCATATCCATGTTCCTGAAGGAGCAGTGCCAAAGGATGGTCCAAGTGCTGGTATTACTTTAACAACTGCAATTATTTCTGCTCTGACAAGTAGACCTGTATCAAAAGATATTGGTATGACAGGTGAAATTACACTTCGTGGTCATGTATTACCAATTGGTGGATTAAAAGAAAAATCAATTTCTGCTCATCGTAGTGGACTAAAAACAATTTTAATTCCAAAAGCTAATATAAAAGACTTAGAAGATATTCCAGAAGAAGTAAAGAAAAAATTAAATATTGTTTCAGTTGAATTTTATTCTGAAGTATATGATTTTATTTTTAATAAACATAAAGCAAAAATTCACTCACCTATTAATAATATTAAACCAACTTCAAGTATTATTGATGAAGGTTAAAATCTAATTAAATTATTAATAACTATAACTTTAAAAAAGTAAATACTAAAAACAAGTATTTACTTTTTTTATATAAAATTTTTTTATATTTGTGATAAATTTGATTTGCTTTTATTTGTTACAGAAAAATTAATTTCCGAATTTACACTTTTAATTATATTTTTTTTGTTAATTCGTAATATTAGTTCATTTATTTTTACTAAATTTTGTTGTTTAATTTCTTTAATTTTTGTTAAAATAGTTATTTTTGTTTCTATTTTTTTATTTCAATTAAATAATCCAATAGTAAGTATTTTCATTATTTTATTTATTTTTTTATTTATTTTTTTATTATTTAATTTTTTTGATAGGTTATTTATTGAATTTATAAAATTATTTTCTAATTTTTTTTGATAGGTTATTTATTGAATTTATAAAATTATTTTCTAATTTTTTTAAGGATTCTAAAGTTTTTATTTTTTTATTTAAAAATTGATAATGATTTTGAGTATTTTTTTTATTATTTTCTCAAAAGTCAAAAATATCATTGTAATCTTTACTATAAGTTTCAATCGGAAAATGTAAATAAAGATTAATAATATGATAATTATTTGCTATAAAGTTAACTTCTCTTTCTAAATCATTAATATCCATTTTTTAATGTCTCCTCTTTTAAAAAATAAAAAAACCCTTTACTTTTAAAATAAAGTAATGGGTTAAAACTTTGATCAAGTTTGTTTTTATATTATATATTATTTTAATTTTATAATTGAAAAATTAAATTATAAATAGTAAAAGTGTTGTTATTAATATTTTTTTTATATTTTTATATAAAAATATTTAAAATTAAAAAATTGTGCATGGTGGACAACATTTTTTACCATATTGCATATTAATTAATTCTTCTGAATTTATACTATTTATATCATCATTAGTTATTAGAAAAGTACTATCTTTTAAATATTGATCTTCATTATTTAACTGTTGAAGGTTAAAATTAAATTCTAGATTTCCATTTTCAATTTCATCTAAATGTTCTTCATAATCTACTAATAATTTTTGTTTTAAGTTAACAATTTTTTCATTGATTAAAGCAATTTCTTTCAATATCTTTTCTTTATTATTAAGACTAAAATTTTTGTTAAATGGATTCAAACTTTTTTCTAATTCTTTTTTCTCTTTTTTTAATTTTTTTATTTCTTTTTTTTGTGCATTTTTTTTCATAATTTTCTCCTTTTAAAAATAAAAACTCATTTACTTTTTATGAAAATAATGAGTAAAAACCTAATAAAGTTTACAATATATTATATAATATTTTAATTTTTATAACTTAAAAAACAAGTAATATTTATGTAGTAATTATGATAAAATTATAAAGTTATAGGAAGGAAGTAATTATGATTAAAGATAAAAAAAATAATGTTGAAATCATTAATGTCAGTAAAAACTATGATAGTAATGAAGTCATTAAAAATGTTAGTCTGAATATTGCTATTGGTGCCAAAATTGGTATTGTTGGCCCCAATGGTACTGGAAAAACAACATTATGTGAAATGATTTCCCAACTTCGTAAACCAACAACAGGTACTATTAATATTAAACCTGATTTAAAAATAGGAATGCAATTACAAGAAACTAAATTTCCTCGTGGTCTAACTGGTTGAGATATGGCCCAATATTATATGAGAGCTTATCGTTTAAATAAGTCTGTTGAAGACATTCAAAAGTTATTGTACTATTTGGACGCTGAAGCATTTATTAATAAACCTATTATTACTTTATCGGGCGGTCAACAACAAAAAATTAATATTTTATTAGCATTAATTGTTGAACCAGATTTATTAATTTTAGATGAATTAGCTACGGGATTAGATTTAGAGGTACGTGAGCGAATTTATGAATTATTAGAAAAAGAAGTTTTTATTAAACCTAATCTTTCAGTATTGATTGTTTCACATAATATGCAAGAAATTGAACGTTTTTGTCAACAAATTATTTTCATGTTTGAAGGTTTAATTATTAGTATAAATGATGTTAAAACTGTTGTTAAAGAATATGGAAGTATTGAAGAATATGTTAAAACTAAATTTAAAGAATATAAAATAGGTATGTATGATAGCGAAGCGTTATTAAAAAGATTAGGAGGGGAAAATAATGAAAAATGAGCTAAGTCTTGAAAAAAACACCTTAAAAAACAAAAATAATGATTGATCTCTTCTTAATTTATTTTGAAGTTATTTAAAACGTAATCGTTCAATTATTATTTTTTCAGTTTTCGTTTCACCATTGATTTTTATTGGTGCATCAATTGGTGGAAATAATCAAATATTATCATCACCTGCTGGTAAAAATATTGGACGATTTATTTTGCTGATTATTTGATTGACACAAACTGCTTCCTTTTCAATTCAAACTTTTTTAGCTATTTTACTAGATTTAAAACAAAGCGTAGTTTATCGCCGCATTGGTTTAACAAGAATTAGCAAAACCAAGTTTATTATTATAACATCAATATTTAATTTAGCTTTAGTTTTAATTTCTGATATTATTATTTTTATTGGTATTATTATTATTGGTTATGTTGTTCCTTTATCTGGAATGATTAGTTCCATTTTTAATTGACAATTATTAATTATTATTTTATTTACATTATTTTTTTCTATTACTATTACTAGTATTGCTTTGCTAATGTCAGTTATTATTAAAAGTCGTACTGGACAAGCAATTGTTAGTTTATTTACTAGTTTATTAATTGTTGCGCCATTAATTATTTTAACTTACTTTTTAGCTAGTCTTATTGGTGAAGGATTAGTTTCAAGTATTGGTGCTGGTGCTGTTGTTGGTATTTTAGTAGGTATATTTATTGCCTTAAATCTTATTAGTTGTGGCATTTATTATTTAACTTGAAAACTATTTAAATGATTTGATTAATTTTTATAAAAGTATGTAATGAATTATAAAATAACAAAGGAGTGAAAATATACAATGCCTAAAAATATAAGAAAATATGTTATTGATGAACAACCAATTAATTATTTTGATAAAGTTAAAGCATGATTAGATAATCAAAATAAATTTGAAAATTTAGAACTATTATCAGAAGTTGCATCTCAACAAAACTATTTAAAACAAAGTGATAAGTTAAATACTAAAGTAATAAATCAATTAGAAAATAAATATTTGGAAAATGTTTCAAATTTAAATCAAAAATTGAAAATGTTTTAATATAATAACTTACTTATTTTTATTAATTTATAGTCTAATTATTTTTTATAAATAATTAGATTTTTATATATTAACAATATTTTGAAATAATAGGTTTATTAAAATACTCCTTTAAATTTATTTTTAAAGGAGTATGAATATTTAAAAAATAAATTATGAGTATAATCGAAAACCGTTCCCTAAAATTGTTTTAATTTGTCCTCCACTTTCAGATCCTCATGTTTCACCATAATGAGCAATGATGATTTGAAAAAATCATTTTCCATTTTCTTCATAAAAAGTTAACCCTAATTTAATAGTTATTAATAAACTGGCAAGTAAGAAATTTTCTTTATTATTACATATGATAATATTACAAAAATTTGCTGGGTTAATAGGTCCATTTTTTGTTACTTTTGCATTTATTAAATATTTTTGAAAATTTAGATTTTTAACAACTTGATTAATGTTAATAGTTGGATATCCTGTATCGCCTCAGCTATAAGATGAATCTACATAATCTTCTGTACCATTTTCATTAAAAAAAGTAATATATTGATAATCAATTGGTAAACCATATTCTGTATTTCATTCAAATGTATGGATAAATGAATTATTTCTAGTCTATTTTCAATAACTTATATCAGTTAGTCTTCTGTTATTAAAATGAAATTCTGTTGTTTTTCATCATATTTTTGTCATTTTTTTAAATTCTGTTTGTTTTGTTGGACATTTATAAATGCCATTAATAGTTAAAACATAAATATTTTTATTACTATCAAAAGTAATATTACTAACATCATATGTATCATTATCAATCACTTTCATTTCAATAAAATTTGATTGTAAAAAATCAAATTTATAAACTTTATTTATTGCAGAGTTATTATTAGTTATTATATAAATATTTTTATTACTTATTATTATTTTTTTGATTATTCCATCTATTGCTGAATTATTTATTTTCTTAAAGTATTTTTCTTTTACTGAATACTTATAAATATTATTATTATCTGCAATATAGATAGTTCCATTTTCATCTGTTACTAAAATAGCATTAACAGGTACTCCTCAATGTTCACTTATTATTATAAATTCTGTTTGTTCTGCTGGATATTTATAAATACTATTATTTGCAATTACATAAATGTGTCCATCTTTACCAGTTGTTAAAAGAGAAATTTGTAATGTTTCTTTATTTGTATCTATATTTAATTGTTTAAATTCGTTGTCATGTTCTAAACACTTATAAATACTATTTGCAAAAGGAACATGAAGATTATTATTAGCAGTGATATAAATATTTCCATATTTATCAATACTTATGTGACTCAGAAAATTAATGTTAGTTGGTAATGTCATTTTTTTTAAATTCTCATTCTCCCGCTAAACATTTATAAATACTATTATTAGCTATTATAAAAACATTTCCGTCTCTCTCATTAATTTTTAAAAATCTAATATTTTCTAATTCTTTAGGTACTATCATTTGTTGAAAATATGTTTGTGTTGCAAGACATTTATAAATATTATTATTAGTTGCTACATAAGTATTTTTATCTTTATCAGTTTTTATAAATTTACCATTAGCAAATTCTTTAGGTACTATAATTTTTTCGAATTCTGTTTGTTCTGCTAAACATTTATAAACAGTATTATTAGCAAGTGCATAAATATTTCTATTTCTATCAGTTGTTAAAGACTTAATTTCATTTATTTTTCAATTATTATTTTCATTTTTAATACTTGTTTTAATTTTATTATTTGTGTTATTGATAAATAAGGTATTTAAACTGTTTGTACTTGCTATTGCTAAAATTGTTGTTGTAATTAGTGTTGATATCTTTTTCATATTTAAAAAACTCCTTTTTATTTTTTCCCAATAACTTCTTATTTTTAAGAAGTGAATATATTTTATTTTTTTTCAAATAAATTTCAAATAAAAATAGAACAAATTTTAATTTAAACTAAAAATCATAAAAAATATATTTTATATTTAAAAAAATATTTTGAATGTTATAATAGTAGTAAATATGGATTAATTTGCATATATTATATAAAGCAGGGGTGGCATTGCCTGAGAAATACCCTATAACCTGATCTAGTTAGTACTAGCGGAGGGAGACTTTATTTTTTATATTTTAAAAAATGATAACTCCTTTTTGTTATGTAAGATAAATTAAAGGAGTTATCATTTTATTATGTTTAAAGAACAACTATTAACAACTATCAATTATAATAAAATTAAAAGCAAACTGGGGGTAGGAATGTTAATTAAAGCATCAGCCATTTTTAGTTTAATTACTCTTTTAACATTAACAGTTATTATTAGTATTTTACCTGCTAGTAGTATTAATCACTTTTTTAAAGTTACTACTATTATTGGTTGACAATTTTATAGCAGTAAAATTTATTTAATATTAATTCTTTGTTTATTATTAATTTCATCAATTTTATTATCTGTTATTACATGAACAGTTAAAATAGAAGATATGCATAAAAATATTGTTATTGTTACATTACTATCAATTTTTAGTATCAATCCCATTGCATTAATTTTTAATTGAATTAAACATTATCAATGACAAAAAGAAGAAACTTTTGCCATTTTAAAAACAAGATGATGAACTAATTTTAAATTTGCATTTGGTATTAAACGATGATTAGTTATTGATTATACAATTATTGGTTTATTTACTGGTGTAAATATTGCTTGTGCTTTTATTGAACAAAATTTATTACCAAAAATGCCATACGGCGGCGGTATTGCTATTAAATATATACCTTTAATGGTTATTAGTTATATTATTGGCTTTGCAGGTGGATGATTAACGGGTATGATTAGTGCTTTAATGTCATTATTATTTATTGGTGGTGGTTATGTTATTAATGCTTGAAGTTATTTATTAGATTATTTTTTGCCAATGACAACGCCCGCTATTATTTCATTATTACGTTTTAATTTAAAAGCTGATAAATCAATTTTTACTTATATTAATTATTTTTTACATTGTTTTTTAGTTTGTTTAATTATTTATTTTTGACAAACAATAGCAGGATATTTTATTTGATCACAAATTACTAATGCTGACGGAAGTAAAAATATTTGATCAGGATTTAATCCTCTTTTTTACTCATTAGTTTACAATTTTATTCATATTTTTTTGTTTACTTATCCAATTATGCAATTAACAATACCTTTTATTTATCGTGGTTTAGTTAGTCACTATGTAGAAAGATATCGTTAGAATAGTAATTGTAATTACTATTTCTTTTTTAAATAGCGTTATAATATTAATTGAATTAAGTAACATAATTCACCGCAAGATAATTTATTAATTATTTTGTTTTTTGTGTTATGATTATTTTGTTATTAAAATATATAAAATTATAATTAATTCCTAGGAGTTTTATATATGCAAGAAAATTTTTATATTAAAAAAGTTTATTATGGTGCTTATGTTAAAAATATAATTTTACCTATGAGTGCTATATTAAATAATAAGCGTAATGAAATTGGTATTAAAAATTTAGGTATTAATAATAAAAAGTTGCGTAATAGTACTATTCGTACTAAAACAAAATTAATACATAAAGCGTATCATAATTTTTATAATTCAAAAGTTTTAAGTTTTGTTACTTTAACTTATGCTAAAAATATGCAAGATATTAATAAAGCAAAACATGATATTGCTATATTCTTCAAACGTTTAAAGCGTTGATGAAATAACCCTAAACGTGTTAAATATTTAGGTGAGTTAAAATATATGTATGTTTATGAATATCAAAAGCGTGGTGCTATTCACTTTCATATATTATTTAATAGAAAAATACATAAAAGTATGTTGCCACAATGATGACCATTTGGTTTTAATGATGTAAGAGTTGTTAAAAAAGGTACTAATGAAAATATAGTTAAGTATTTAAGTAAATATGTTGTAAAAGTGCAAAATGATATAAAATCTCAAAATCAGTATGATTTAGGTGTTCGTGCTTATGCTTTTTCTCGTAATTGTTCTAATCCAAAAGTAGTTAAAGGCCAAAAGATAATGTTATATCAACGTTTAATTGACGCTTCTATTAATGCTTTACATACACAATTTTTTAAAAAGAAAATTGATAATTTGGGTCGTACTATACTTTTTGGTGGTAGTTTTGATACTACTGTTTTTGGTGATAATTTTAAAGATTATGATGAATATATCTCAATTGATAGTATTAGGTTTAGGAATGCAATTAAGCGTGTACCTAGAATTTTACATTTACATTAAATTATATTTTAATTGTTTTTTAAAATTTTATTTTTGATATATTTATTTAAGAAAGGAGTTGTACTTAAATGAATATTTTAAAAAGAGTTATTATGTGTATTTCAATATTTTTATGTTTGACCATTATTTGAATTCCATTTCATTTTATGCTTAAAACTTTAATTTATGGTGATAAACGTGAAAAAAAAGTTCAAACTGTTAAATCTTAATATGATTTTTAAAGAAAATACTTGTATATATAATGGTTAATAGCAAAAATGTAAGGTTTTACCTAGGAATTTAACTTTATGTTTTTGCGTTTTTTTGTTGTAAATTTTAATTTTTATGTTATATTATAATTAATAATGTTAATTACCCACATTATTAATCTGGTTATTAATATAACCTAATTCCTAGGAGGTTAATAAAATGTATTTTCTTTGTCAATTGACAAAAATTAGAAGTAATGAAGTAATTAAAGATGAAAAAAGTGGTAAGTCCAAAAATTATGATGTACTTATTTTTTCGTCGTTTTATGTTACTGATAAAGGTATTAAAATATCAACTGGTGAAAAATCTAAGGATAAATGAGTTTTACATGATAGTGAATTATTTACTAAACTTTCTAAAATGAATTTAAGTCTTGGTTCTTATTATGATGTTGAAATAACATGAGAAGCAAAAATAATTGACATACATAATTTAAAAACTAAATAGTTATTTATTATAGGGTAATTGGTAAATAATTATTTAAAGGATTTAAGTTATGTCAAAAATTAATAATTGTGCTTGTCAACAACATTTTCATTTAGCAATGTATGTATGCAAACTTTGCGACCAAGTAATTTGTCCTAAAAGAGTTTTACAAAATTTATATACTGGGAAATATTATTGTCCAAATTGTATATTAAATATTGCTTTGGTTAAACAAAAAGAACAATTACAACAAAAAGAAAATTAAAAATTAAATAAGGGGCATATATATACTTTTTAGTGTATTTTTGCCCCTTACTCTAATTAGTATAAATATGCTCCTTATTAGTATATAAAGTAAGGAGTTTTATTTATGCCTAATGAGTTAGAACAAACTAGTAATTATACTTTACCTAAAATATTAAGAACTGGATTAAGTCCATTAAGTGCTATGGTTGGAGTTAGTGCTTATTATGGTCAATATTTAAAAGACCCAATTTTAGGTTCTATTAATTCTTTGTTATTTAGTAAAAAGTTAGGAATTGATATATGGAATATTAATCAAAGACCAACTACTAGAAATAAAGTTATTAATAGTTATAAAAAGATATTTTTAGGATTAGGAACAATTGGTTTAATTAATTATGCTAAGTTTGTTCAGTATGTAAATAAGTCAACTTTTTTATTAAGAGATGAACCTTGTTTTTGACCACCTTGCCCTACTGAGCCACCAATTCCTACTCCAATACCAACACCTAAACCAGTAGTTGATAATTATTTTGTAGATTGAGATACTTATATATCTTTAAATAGTTTTGGTATAGCGAATGTTATTAGTGGTTTAACTGAGTTAATACCTAATAGATTTGAAACTATACGTAAAATAGCAAATATGGGTACTGGTGGTTGTTTGATTAGTAGTGGTGTTGCTATGGGTATTAATAATAATTTTAATAATTATTTTGCTATTCCTACGATTATTGTCGGAGCAAGTGAAATTATAAATACTTTACTGTTGCCATTAGGAAATACACATAATAATACAGAATTACAAGAAGTGTTTACTGATGAAAGAGCAAGATTAATTAATGGCAGTGTTAATCATTATCAAAGTACAGATGACGGTATGGTTGATATTGATTTAAATGATGATAGTATGTCAGAGATTAATTTAGATAGAGCAAGTTTAAACTGGGATTATTCTTATGCTTATACACTAGGTGGTGTTTAAAGTGAAAATATATATGTGATGAATTTTAAAATTTATGGTATTAACTGGATGTATTACATTTAGTATATTTTTAGGATTAATTCCTAGCATTATAGTTTTAGGAATTGTTGCAATTAAACCAGTATCTATTTTAATTGGTATTGTTGTGGGTTATATTGGTATTCCATGAAATAATATTAAAAATAAAATAACAAATTGAGTTTTTAAGAGAAAAGAAAATAAATTTATTAAAAAGAATGATTTAAAAGTTGAAAGAAAAAGATATGAAAAACAAAAATTAGAAAGAAAATTTCTAAATTTAAATAATCAAGTAAAAGAATTAAAACAAACATTAGAATTTCAAAGTAAATTATTAGAAATTAATAATGAAAATTTAAGAAATAATGAACAAAATAAAACTATAAGAACATTTATTTTATAAGGAGTGAATTAATTTTATGAAAAAAGATAAATGAAAAAATATGTCAAGACAAAAGTTGCATAAGAAAAAGGCAAAAAGAAATTTTGACCAAAGATTATATGAAAATATGAGTTTTGATAGTTTTTTAGGAGGTAGAAAATAATGGTTAAATGAATAGTTGTGATAATTGCTGTGCTTGGTACTTCTTGGGCTTTTAAAGGTACTATTAAAAAGTTAGTTTGAAAATTTAAACATAGAAAACACAATGTAGTTGACCCAGATTGTTGATATTGTAAAGAACAAAAACGTAAAGAAAGAGCAAGAAAAGAATTAGAGGAGGGAGGTGATTAGTATGCCAAAAGGGTTAAGTGCTTTAATAGAAATGATTGGAGGTATTGGTCAAAAATTACTAGAATCTTTTAGTTATGTTTTTAATTGAGTATTTGCGGGTGATTTTATAATGACAAATTGACCGGTATTAATTCCAATATTTATGATGGTCTTAGTATTTATTAAAGAATTTATTGGACATATTATTCGTGGATTTAGATAGAAAAAATTAAAGTTGTTTTTAGGAGGTAATAGTTATGATTAAATTATTTTTTGCAATAATTTTTGTTTTTCCTTTATTAGGTAAACTTTTACCTTCTTTAAATAATATTGTGCAAAATATTTTACAAAGTTATATTACTGATTTTTCTGGTTTACATAATTTGTCTTTGGTTATTAAAAGTTTTATTTTTGGTGATAGTTCACAACAAATAGTTTCAATGCCAGCACCATTGTTAGCAATTATTTTAGTACTTTTTACTTTTTCATTAATTTTAAAATTATTAAAAATAATATAGGAGTAGTTTATTATGGGTGTTGCTTTTATTTCAAAAGTTTTAGAACTATTTGGACAAATTTTTATGAAATTTTGAAATTTGCCAATGGCAGATTTAGGTTTTAATTTGGGTACTTTTTGGTGTTTTTATTCTTTTAATAAAGTTTGCTATGTCAGTTTTTTTAAATATTGATATTCAGCCAGTTTCTACATCGGGTACTGTAAAGAAAAGTTACAAAAATATTAAAGGTAGTTCAAAATTTGTTGGTAAGCAAATTGCTAAACAACATGAAAGAAAACGTTTAAGAAATAAGGCTAAGGGTGTTGAAAATAAAAAAGGGAAGTTTGTAGGTAATTAGTTATGAGTGATTTTGTTAATAGTATATTGCATTTAATTTTTATATTTTCTAGTAATGATATTGGTATATTTTTAAATCAAACTAATATTACTGATGAAGTTTATATTTTGTTTAATTTGACTTTTTGGTTGGTATTAGGTGTATTTTTTAATTTTATTTATCGTAGTATTAAATTTATTTTTAGGTCATTGTTTGGGTAGGTGTTAAATATGAGTGTTTGAGATATTTACAATAAAATATATCAATGTATAGTTGATTATTGAACTATGTTTATAGGAAGTCCAGTTGACCAATTTACTACTATTTTATGAAATTTAGTAGTTTATGGAACGCAGTTTTTTATTGGATTTATTATATTTTATGGTTTATGATGAGTTTTAAGATGTTTGTTTGGTAAATAATTATGTGATTTAAATTTGCTAAATTATTTTTTGTTGTAAATACTTCTGTTCAAGCACCAACTAGTTTAATTGCTTCAAATGACCCTAATGTTGTTAATTATGATATTACAAAAGAAATGGTTAAACATGTTAAGTATCATAATTTTAATGATTGAGCAACAATTCCATGAAATTCTGCTTATTTTGATGTTGACCAGCCGGATTTAAAATTAGTAAGTGGTGAATTTATTGGTAATCAGGGTACTTATATATGTTCTTATTATAGTGATACAATTGGTGTTCCGTCACAAGAGATAAATATGGGGTCTGGTGTTTATACTTTTAATAGAAAACAATTGGATGAATTTTCACGTATTATGTTTAATCATAATTATGTTACAGAAAAGAATACTAATCGTTTGAATTTTGTTAATAATGATAGGAGAGTTATAAATTTTCAAACACAGTTAAATTTTGAAATTGATAAACCTTTAAGTTTTTATATTCAAGGTTTTATGTTTTATTTTGAATATGAATATTTTAAAACTTTTACTGCTAATTTTGTTTTTAGTTTTTTAGATAATGTTGGTGATACAAAGTATGTTTTTAAAGGTAAGGTTGATAATGATATTTATCAGCAAGATTTATATAATTTTGTTACTATGCCTATTCGTGTTCCAAATTTAAGACATTTAACAGTATTTTTTGATGTTCATGGTGATTCATTTTCACATATGTCACCACGGTTAAATTTTGGTCAAATTAATATTTTTTCAAGTGAGAAAGTAACACCATTCCCACCAAATAGTCCTTTTAACCCTGAGTATGAACGTGTTAGTTGATATGATGTTTTTGGTCATTTGCGTAATGCTTTTAGATGAGTACTTTATGGTGTTGTTGGTAAAGTTTTACCAGTTGAACCATTAAGACAATTTCTTTTTACAACAGATAGTTTATTATGACATATTTTTTCAGATACGATTAGTACTGCTTTAAATGTTGATATTGTTAGTGGAATAGAAAATATTATACCTTTATGATTATTTGTTAGAGCAATTAGTTTAATTATAGGTTAGGAGTTTATTATGCCTTGATATGGTTATGTGTTATTAGTTATAGGTTTGATTATAATTATTTATCCAATTCTTATAACTATTCGTAATCTTAAAATTTTAAAACGAGTTGGTAGTTATATTATTTCAGCACCTCCAAGGACTGGCAAATCTGCCCTTGCTTGTTGTTTAGCACAAAGTCATAAGAAACGAGTAGTTAGTCCTTTCCCTATTAAGTTAAAGACTGGTTATTCTTATTTGGTTAATTATAACGATGTTTTTACTTTTAATCAGTTAGCAAGTAATTATGCTTTTGAGGAACAAGATTTAATAATTTTAGATGAATTAGTATTAAAAATAAATTCTAATGATTTAGGAGTACAGTTTAAAAATCAACAAGAAAGTTTAGGACAATTTTGTAAGTTAATAGGTCACATGTTTAATGGTACAATGTATTTGATTGAACAACACCCTAATAGAATACCAGTACAAGCAAGAGAAAAAGTTGAGTATGTTGTTCAAGTTAAACGTATGCGTTTTTTGGGTTTTATTGTTATATTTAATCTTAATTTATATATTAATATTGAGGATTATAATAAAGTAGTATTTTCACGTCGTAGAACAAAGAAAATGATTAAACGAGGTATTATGCCTCCAAGTTATAGTGGTGAAGCAATGGCTATGACTTTATTTTTTCCTAGACACTGGTTAAAAAGGTATAATTCACGTGCTTTACATTATGTGCATGAACTTAAAAGTGAATTGTCACCTAAAAAATACCTTAAAGAAGCAAGTAGTATTGATATGACTTATAGCGATATTAAGTCTGCTGGATTGGATAAATTGGATAATATTTTAAAGAAAAAAGATAAACCTAAAAATAAAGATAAATAAAAATGATTATAGTCCCAGTGAACCTACTGGGACTATAATTTGGGTGAGCCACGTAGTGGCGAGGGACGAAGTCCCTATATACTTGTAGAAAGGGTGATTATAATGAAAAATGATGAAATAATCAAAGAAGATATTATTATTATGGATGCTGATATTAAATTAATGAATAAAGCATTAAATGAGAAAAAGGTTGTATTAGCAGCAATTGAATTAGGAAAACATGCTCAACATACAATTGATATTGGTTGATCTGAACATTTTCAAGCATATGCTAAATTAAAAAGTACAACTACTACTGGTACTTGTTTTTGTAAAAAACCAGCAACTCATTTAGTTTATTTTTGATGATAATAAGATAATATAATTTTTAAATATTTTAATTAACTACTAGATGAGAATTAAAAATAAATTCTTTATCTAATTGATTTTGATATTCTGGATTTGTTATTAATCTTTGTTTTAGTTTTGGTTTATAATAAGTAAAATAAATAATAGTAGCAATTATAATAAATACTCAAAACATTAAAAACTTAATCGCAATTGCAATTAATATGATTCCTTTGTTGCTTACTAAATCATGAATCATATTATAATTAAAAATAATGAATTGACTAATTAAAAATAATAAACAGATAATAAACATAATTCATTCAATAACTTTTATTTTTATTTTTTTATAATAACCCATAACACAAGTTGCTGCTATAACAAAAAGATAAACAAAGATTGTTATATTAGTTGTAAATCCCAATATTTGGTTATAATTAAAACTAATTCCAATTAAATCCGGAATTATTAGCATAATAATACAAACTATAATTGTAATTATAAAATTAATAGTATTACCATACATTGCAATATTTTCTTTATTTAATTTGGCTATTTTTTCACTAATGTATCCTTCTTTGGCTAATGGTTGTAGCATAGCTCCAGAATATAGCGCTACTTGTATTACACCATTCAATTTAATTGATAAAGTACAAATAACTAGTAAAATGATACCCGTTGTACCAGCAATGCCAGCAATAACATTATTTGGGTTATAATTATTACCACCATTTGCTCATCCGTTATTACCATTAGGTCCCTGCGAACTGATGGCACCAATAATTAAAATTGTAATCATTAAATAAAAAATAGTTGTCAAAAATAAGACAATAATTGTTCCCCTACCTAAATTTTTATTAGGATTTTTAACATTTTTTCCAATAACAGTAAAGGTCTCAAAACCAAGGAAAAAGTAGAAAAAATTACTAAAAGCATTATTAAAAATATTAATTGTAAAATGAAGATGTTTAGTACCAACAAATGCTTGTTGATAAACTATAGTGCCGTTTTTGATTACCAGAATAATGGCACAAATAATCAAAAAACAAGTTGACAGTCATTTAATGATTCCTGAAATATTAACAAATCAACGAAAACCTCTTAATCCAAAATAGATACAACTTGTAACCAAACAATAAACTATAATTCCTAAACTATCAATAAATAAATTAGATCATCTATCAGGTAATCAAGAAAAAAATGATAATTGGTTTAAGTTAATTCTAAACATTGAAATAATACCACCAATCAAGTACCACGACTTTGAATAAAAGGAATTTTTTCAGTTCTAAACATTTGTACTATTAATGTTTGTGTTAATAAACCTTCAATAAATCATCCTGAGTTGAACATATTAATATTTTCTGCAGAAGGATTACCAAAGACACCAAATCCAAATCCTAAAATTGCAAAAGTAGAGATATCAAAAATGCTACTTATAGGTCCATTAATAAAAGCAAATGGTAACATTCCTTTTGGATTTCAGCGTTGTGGTTTTAATAAAAATGATGGATCAACACGATCAAAGGCAATTGTAAATTGTGAAATATCATATAATAAATTTTGAAATAATAATTGTACTGGTGACATTGGTGCAAAAGCAAATCATGCTGATGCTACTAGCACACTAAAGACATTACCAAAGTTAGAAGCAATCGTGATTTTAATATATTTTAAAATATTACCAAAAATGCGACGACCTTCAATAATACCTTTTTCTAAAACTAATAATGATTTTTCTAATAAAATGATATCTGATGCTTCTTTTGCAATATCAGTAGCATTATCAACAGAAATTCCAACATCAGCATTTCTTAATACTAAAGCATCATTAATACCATCACCCATGAAACCAACGACGTGATCATTACTTTTTAAAGTTTGAATAATCTTTGCCTTTTGTAATAGGTTTAGTTTAACAAAAATATTATTATTTTCAACAATTCTTTTTAATTCATATTCAGTTAGGCCAGTTAATTGTTCACCAGAAATTAATCCTTTAATTTCTAGATTAACACGATTACAAATTGCTCTTGTTACTAATTCATTATCACCAGTTAATATTTTAAGATCAACACCATGTGTTTTTAGCAATTTGATCATTTTTGTTGCTGTAGGTTTTGGTGTATCAAGAAAAGTTACAAAACCAAGAAAAATTAAATTTTTTTCGTTTGTTTCATTATATTTATTATTAGTAAGATTTGTATCTTCATATGAGACATCTAAGACACGTAATCCTTGTTCATTTAATTTTGTTATTTTTTTATTAACCATTTTCATTAAATCAGAATTTAATGGTATTACTTTATCTTGATAAACTATACGATTACATGTATTAATAACTTCTTCAATTGCACCTTTACAAATTAATTTTTTATTATTTAATTTATCTTCTAAAACAATTGTTAATTTACGACGATTAAAATCAAAAGGAATTTCATCAATTTTTTGATAATAATTACTTATATTTTTTAATTTGTTTTTTTCTCCAAATTCAAGTATTGAATTATCCATTGGATTTTTTATTCCTGTTTGAAAATAACTATTTAAATAAATAAACTTAATTAAGTCATTATTTGTTTTATTATCCAATGTTATATGGTTGACTACTTCAATATTATCATTAGTTAAAGTTCCTGTTTTATCAGTACATAAAATATCAATTGCACCTAAATTTTGAATAGCAGCTAGTTGTTTAACAACTACTTTTTGTTTACTCATTTTACTAGCACCTCGCGCTAGATTAGAGGTAACAATCATTGGTAGCATTTCAGGAGTCAAACCAACAGCAACCGAAATTGAAAAAATAAATGCTGCAGGTCAATTGTTTTTTAAAAGACCATTGATAATTAACACAATGGGTACCATTACTAGCATAAAGCAAATTAACATTAAAGTAACGCGTTTAATTCCTTTGGAAAAACTGCTTAATGGACGTTGTTTATTTATTGTATCAGCAATAGTAGCGAAGTAGGTGTTAGTAGCTGTTGCTATAACAATAGCAATTGCACTTCCAGAGACAACACTTGTTCCCATAAAACAAATATTTTGTAAATCAAATAAGTTTTGATATGCAGGATCGTTAATAGCGTGTTTTTCAGCAGGTAGTGATTCTCCTGTTAATGATGATTGATTAATAAATAAATCATTGCTTAATAAAATTTTTAAATCAGCAGGAATTAAATCACCCGCTGATAAATAAATTAAATCACCTGGTAATAATTCATTAACATTTATTTCTTGTGCTTGTTTAATTATTTTAATTGAGTTTTCTTTAGTAATTTGATTAATGTTTATATTACGAATAACAGTAGTTGTATTTTTGACCAAAATTGTTAAATGTTTAGTAATAAAAAAAGCTCGTATTGATTGAATGTAAATTAGGGTTCCACTTAATAAAATCATAGTTCCAACAATAATAGCGGCAACCAATGAATAAATTGAAGTATCATTTGTTGTAAAATATGAGAATAAATTATAGATAGTAATAATTGATAAAATTATATTGAATGATCCAAAATATGCTTTTAAAAATTCTAAAATTCAATTAAATTTTGTATTTTTTAAAGTATTAATACCATATTTTTTTCTTCTTATTTCAATTTGGTCTGTTTTAAGACCAAAATTATGTAAATCTAAATTTTTTAGTAATTGTTTTTGGTTAAAATGTGCAATTTGTTTAATATAATCACCATTTGTGTAAACTAATGGTTTTTTAAAACTAAATTGTAATTTAAAATAAATTTTGTTTAAAAAAATCTTCATAATTTCTTTACCTCCTTATTTTTCTTATTTTAAGACTTTTAAATAAGGATTTAGAAATTTATTAACACGCTAAAAAAATATTTTTTTAGTAAAAATACCAGGAGAATATTTAACTGAATCTTTATTTAAAAGTACACTTTTAAAATTACTAATTTTTAAATTAGTATTATTTTTCTTATTATAAACGGAATCGCTGTCAGTCATGATATCACTCTCCTTTATCCTTTGACATTTTAACATGTTTCTCTTTAAAAAGATAACTTTTTTTAATTTATATAATTTTAAGAAAAAGATGATTACTATAAAATATTCGAATTTATTTTATGTTATTATTAATTAATGTTACGTGTTACTTTAATAATTAAAATAATAGGAGGTAAACATGAATACATTTGTAATAGTTGGTATTATTATAATAGCTATTGCTATTATTAGTTTTATGTTATTATTTAAAATTATAAAATGACTTGCTATTTATATTATTGTTGGTGGTATCATTTTGGCTGTATTATTTTTTGGTTTTGGTATATGGCCATTAGATAATATTCATTTTACTAATTTTATTAATATTAATAAAAATTAAAATAATAAATAATAATTAGTTTAAATCTTAACTATTAATTATAATATATTTTTGAATAAGAGGTAAAAAATGGAACGAATTAAGCAAGCACAATTTTTAACTAGTGCTATTAAAGAAGAACAATGGCCGCAGGATGAAATTCCTGAATTTTGTTTTGTTGGTCGCAGTAATGTTGGTAAATCAACATTTTTAAATACAATTTGTAATAATGGTAAGTTAGCTAGAGTTTCACAAACACCTGGTAAAACACAAATGCTAAATTTTTTTACAATTAATAATAATATTTGTCGCTTTGTTGATGTTCCTGGCTATGGTTTTGCTAAAGTATCAAATGAAAAAAAAATCCAATTTGCGACAATGATGGATGAATATTTTCAGTCACGAAAAAATTTAAAAGCAGTTTTTTTATTATTAGATTTAAGACATGCACCCAGTAAAGATGATATTGATATGTTGGAATATTTACAACATTATCATTTAAAAATTCATTTAATTGCTACTAAAGTTGATAAAGTGAAAAATAGTCAATTAGTAAAAAATAAAAAATTAATATTATCAACTTTAAAACTTAGCACTAATACTCCTATTATTTTATTTTCTAGTATTAGTAAACAAGGAATTGATTTAGTAATTAGTAAATTAGCAGATGATGTTAATACTAATGAAGTTGAAGTAGAAACTTAATAGTATAATATTTGTTGCTATAAAAAAAGATAAAAGTTGTTTAATATGTATATATTTATTAAAAATATCAATATTCAGTATAGAATAGAATATAATAATAATTAAACTTAATATAAGTTTTTAACTCATTATTTTGATAAAAATAAATGAGTTTTTATTTGAAAGGAAGATTAAAAGAAATGCCTATAAAAAATGAAATTTTACAAAATCTTGAAGCAAAATCAGAAGAAAATGTAGAACAAAAACCTACAAAATGAAAAGAATTTAAAACAAAACATCGAACAACCGCAAAAATTATAAAAGTGACTAAAGGTGTTGCTACTGGTACTGCTGTTGGTGCTTTGTATATTAATCCTATTGCTCAAATGAGCGGTTTAGTTGCTGCTACTGTTGCGGGTGGTGTCAGTGCTGTTAGTAACCGTTCTGAAGAACAATTAGAAACTGATATTATAACTGCTGCTGCTATTGGTGGGATTGCCAATGCTGTAATAACACCTGTTTTTATTCCTGTTGGTGGTGCTATTATTTTTGGCATAGATGCAGCAAAAAAATTTGATGAAAAACAAAGAAGACAAATTGAAGTTGACAATGATAAGTTTGCAGATAAAAAAACCGCTATAAATAATATAGATTCACAAATTGAAGTAAAAATAGAATCAAAGAAAATGGCCAGTTTATAATGAAATTTTAGATTTAAGGTAGTCTATGTTATAATATAAATATATTACTTTTTAATTACTTTTTAAGGTAATAAATCCCCAATAACATGATTGGGGATTTAGTGTTTTTAATATTTTTTAACATTAAAATGTGTATAATTTATTTTTGTATATATTGTGTGTTAAAAAGTAATAAAAAAGATTAAAATATTAAAATTTGAGGAGATGAAGTTAATATGAATAATACAAGTGATATAAATGATAATTTTGTTATTAGTAGAGCAGTACTGTCAGATGTTTCATGTACCTCTTGTGCTAGTGTTATCGAAAGACATTTTACTAAAGAAGATGGTATTACTGTTAGTATCAATTTTGCTACTAAAAAAGCACAATTTAGTTATGAACCTAAGTTTTGAAATGAAAAAAAAATTAAAAAAGCAATGCATCATTTAGGATATGAAATTTGTAAGTTTGAAACTGAGATTAAAGATATAAAAACGAGTCACCAAGTTGATATGAAAGATATTACAGATGATCATAGTAGTCATAGTAGTGAACAACATCAATCTCATATGTCAGAACAACATCATAATCATCAACATAATGTTAAATTACGTGATTTAATTGAACTTATTATTGGTTGAATATTGTTATTACCATTATTATTAATTATGATACCTAATACTTCATTTTTTGATAGTTTACGTAATCCTTATGTTCAACTTGCACTAGCAATTCCAATTCAATTTTATTTTGGTCGTAAATTTTATATTGGTATTTATCGAGAATTAATTAAACAAAAATGACCTGGTATGCATACTTTAGTAGCACTAGGAACAACAACGGCATTTATTTTTTCTATTTATTTAATGATAATTAATAAAACCGAACACTTATATTTTGAAGTTAGTGCTTCAATTATTATGATTGTTTTACTTGGTGATTTAATTAGTGCTGTTGCACAGAAAAGGGCTACTAGTGGCTTAGAAAGTTTAATGTCATTAAAGCCAAAATCAATCTTAAAATATGATTATAATACCAAAACAGAAACTTTTATTAATATTGAAGATGTACAATTAAATGATATTTTAATTATTCGAAAAGGTGAAAATATTCCTACTGATGGTCAATTAATTAGTGAAGAAGCATTTATTAATGAATCAATGTTAACTGGTGAATCGCAAGTTATTACGAAACAAGTTAACCAAAATTTAATTGGTGGAACTAATAATGTTGGTGATAGTTTTAGGATGAAAGCAACTAAAATTGGTAAAGACACAGTATTAGCAAGTATTATTAAGGCAGTTGAAGATGCACAATCTCAGAAACCAAAATTACAAAAATTGGCTGATAAAATTTCTGGGTGATTTACACCAACTGTTATTTTAATTGCCATTTTAGTTTTTCTTATTCGTTATTTTGCAGTAGGTAATGGTGTGCAAGAATCATTAGAAATTGCAATTGCAACTTTAATAATTGCTTGTCCTTGTGCATTAGGAATTGCAACACCATTAGCAGTTGCTGTTGGAATTAATAAAGCAGCAAAAATAGGAATCATTTATAATAAGGCTAGTGCTTTTGAAAAAATTACTAAGATTGATACCATTTGTTTTGATAAAACAGGAACATTAACTACTGGTAATTTGGTTATTACTAAAATTTATGGTCAAGAAAAACATGTTAATAAGGCAATTGCTATGGAAAAGCATTCAACACATCCTTTGGCTTTAGCTTTTTCTTTATATTCTAATACTAATAATGTTGGACAATCATTGACAATTACCGAGGTTAAAGAACAAATTGGTTTTGGTATTAAAGCAAAATATCAAACTGAAGAATTACAAATTTCATCACTTGAAAATTTACAAAAAGCAAAAATGCCATTTAGTCCATTTCTAAAAACATTTGATTTTGAAACAGTTACTCCTAGCCAGAAAGTATTGGCATTAGCAATTAATAAAGTTGTTACTAATATTTTTATTTTAGAAGATGAATTACAAACAAATGCATTATTAACAATTGAAAAAGTTAAAAAACAGGGAATTGAGGTTATTTTAATTAGTGGTGATAATGAATCACAAACACTTGCTATTGCTAATCGCGTTGGGATAGAAACATATTTTGCTAATGTTACACCACAAGGTAAATCACAAATTGTTGCTGATTTACAAGCAAAAGGGAAAAAAGTAGCGTTTGTTGGTGATGGTATTAATGATGTTATTGCCTTAGAACAATCTGATTTAGCAATTGCAATGGGCTCTGGTAGTGATATTGCTAAAAAAATTGGTGATATTACTATTCTTGATAATGATATTAGTATTGTTTATAAGGCTATTGTTTTAACTAAAAAAACTAAAAATAATATTTGAATGAATTTTATTTGAGCATTTAGTTATAATATTATCATTATTCCATTAGCTGCTGCCGGATTTATTATTCCACCGTTGGCTGCAATTGCAATGGCTCTTTCTGATATAACTGTTGTTGGAAATTCATTAATTTTTAAATGAAGAAAATATAAATATTAGATAATATATAAATTAATAATAAATAAAAAAGTACTTTAATTTTTTAAAAGGGGGAATTTAAATGGCTAGACAAAATGAAGAAAAAAAAGCAGAGCTTGATCAAAAGATATCTATTTTACAAAAAATGATAGGTATTATAGAAGAAAAAAAATAATGTTGAACCAAAGCCTGATGAAAAGTTGATTAGAATTAATCAACTGATAATTGATGATTATAAGAACAAACTTTCTCTATTAGTAAAAGAAAGAGAAAATAATGATTGAGAAACAATTAATTTAGAAGATATTGATAAACCATCTACAAGTCAAAATAAATGAAGTTTATCAAAAATATAAAAAAAGTTACCAATTAAGGTAACTTTTTTTATATTTTTAAAAATTAAAACTTACCTTTCTCTATAACCCTACTAGGTAAGTATTTTGATTATACTTTATCATTGTTGATTTGTATAGCAATTTTAGTGTTTTTTTAAAATTTCAATATTTTTTTATATTTAAAAGAGTCAGATTTTAAATCTGACTCTTTTAAGCAATTATCTGTCTATCTATTTGTTTTTGGGATTTTCTTCAGCATTAGCTCATAATGCTGCTGCTTTTCCAAAAGCCTCAGTGTGTTTTAATTCTGGGTGTTCTGCTTTAACCTTTGGCAATATAGTTTTCATAAAAATATTAAAAACAGTAGGTTTTTTTGCTGCCATATTTTCCTTCTCCTTTCACTTTTCTTATATTATTATTATAATATATTTTAATTATTAGTGTGTTAATAAACTATAAGAGTATATTTTTAAAAACATAATTATTAATAATGTATCCAACTCCATGCTCATCATTATTTGGAGCAATAGTTTTACCATATGGTTTTAAAGCAATATTAGCATTTTCCATTACTATTGGATGACCAGATACTTCAAACATTGGTAAATCATTAAATCCATCACCAATCGTTAATGCATCTTTAGTGTCAATATTTAAATGATTACATAATCATTGTAGTGCCGAACCTTTATTAATGTTTTTATTACCAATTGAAAAAACATTTGTATGATATTGAACAATTGTTAAATCTGGAAAGTTAGTTTCAAAACTATTAATGAATTTTGTAATTTTATTAGCCTTTCAATATTTTTCTAAAATAACCATTACTTTTGAGATTGGCATTTTAATATCAGTACTATTAGTTAACTTAATAATTTTAATTTGCAGATTTTCAACTCATGTACTTCAACTATTAGCCGCATGGTTAACATACAAAGTATCAATACTATTAAAATGTAAAATCATTTGTTTATTATATTTGGTTAATCATTCATAAAGTTTAATTGTTATTTCTGAATTTAATTGTTGTAAATAAATTCATTTTTGTTTAGTATATGATCAAATTTCAGCACCATCATTACCAATAATATAACCATCATATTTTTCAGCATTAATCATTTTACCAACACGAATAGCATTTTCACCATATCTACCTGTATTAATTACAACTTTAATATTATTTTTTTGAGCTTTTAAACAAGCATTAAGATTAATTTCACTTAAGGCACTGCCACTATCAAATAAAGTACCATCTACATCAGTAAAAATTATTTTTACCATCAATCATTTCCTGCTTTCTTTTTTTCTATTATTTTATTAATATTATAAAGATAAAATAATAAAATACTATATATTTCCATAGAATAAAATTTCTTAAATTAAAATAAAATATTACGTTTAAAATATAATATTTTATTTTAATTTTTTATTATATAAAAATGTTAAAAAAGAAAAAAACCTTTAATGAAAAACATAAAGGTTAACAAAATAATGTATGGTGCGGAACAAGGGACTTGAACCCTCATGCCTTTCGGCGCCAGAGCCTAAATCTGGTGCGTCTGCCAGTTTCGCCAATTCCGCATTTTGGTGTCCCATATAGGCCTCGAACCTACAACCCTCAGATTAAGAGTCTGATGCTCTGCCAATTGAGCTAACGAGACATCTAGGGGAATAAAAAACAAGTAATTATAATACTTGCAGTCTAAATATTAATTAATGGTGACTCGTACGGGGATCGAACCCGTAATGTAGGAATGAAAATCCTATGTGTTTACCAATTCACCAACGAGCCGTAGAAAACAAGAGTTTAGAATAATGGCGCCCAGTATAGGATTTGAACCTATGACACTTCGATTAACAGTCGAATGCTCTGCCGCTGAGCTAACCGGGCATTTACTAAACCTTAATTATTATATTGAAGAAAAGTATAATTTGCAATAACTAATAAAGTTTTTTTTATTTTTTTCTTGATTACGGCAATGTATATGCTTTATTAATCATTTTTTTAAATTAAATGTAATAATAACTTAAGTATTATTTGTAATAATGAATACTATTAATGGTAAAAATAATTAGAAAGAAGTAAACATAGAAATCATGTAGAATTACATTATCAATATAAAGGGGTTTTAATTTATGAAGTTATTATTAGTAACATTAAGTTTTTTAACATTTGGAACAACTGTAGGAACTTTTGGAAATGTATTAAGTACGAATCTAAGCAAAATAAATAATAGTATTAAAGAAACTTATACTATAATTCCTAATTCATTTAGTTTGAAAAGTGAATTAAGAAAAGAAAAAATGAATACTGATAATATTGATGTTGATATGTTAGATGGAATGACAAAGGCTATTATTCGTTATATGCCAGATACAACAGATTTACCTTTTTTAGTTAAAGAGGTTAATTTGTTTTGACTAAGTAATGATATTAGTCAAATAATAACTAAAAAAGCATTACCTTATAGTAAAAGTTTTGAAAAAAACGGAATAGTTGATAAAGATTTAATTTTAGAAGCAATTAATATTATGAATGGTACTAAGTTTTCTAATAATGATTTAGATGTACTAATTAATCAAGATAATAAAAATATTTCTTTAATAGCAAAAAGTAATAGTCACTTTCAAGGGAAAATAGATATTTTAAATAAGCCAGCAGAATTTTCGGATATTTTTTATGAACAAAATCTTGGAAAAATTTATTTTAATACTGATATGTATGAAAAAAGCACATTCTTACATCCAACAAGTCAATTTGGGAGATTTGCAATAGTTATGGAATATTTAGGAAATCGTAATAAATTAATAAAATTTTATGAAAATGAGATTACATCTGCTTTAACTAGTTCAGCATTAAAAATATATGAGTTAAGTTTTCCCAATTTTAATAATGAAGGAAAGATTGAATTTAGTTTTGCAATTGAAAATATTATGAATTATTCATCATTTAAAGCAAACTTTTTACCATTACCAACAGAAAATAATCGAGTTTTTATTAACTACCAAGGTAAACAACCAAAAAATGATGAAAAAATTGATATTAAGTTAGAAGGATTATATACAGAAAATAATAAAAATAAATTATTTTATGATGTTGTAGTAAAAACACTTGGTAAAAAATTTGCTGATAAGTATAAAGATATTTTATATAATGAATTTCTTATTGAGGGTTTTAATAAAAAATTAAAAACTACAAAAATAACTCCTAAACCAGGATCAAAAATATTTGCTTTTTCAACAAAAGTATCAGAAAGTTATACAGAAATCCCTTATTATAAGTTAAATATTTCATGATAACATAATTAAATTAATATAAATCCCTAAATATTTAAATATAGATTCAGGAGATAAAGTTATGAGAAAAATAATTAGATTTTTTTTAAATTATATTTTGGTTAGTGCAACAACAATAAATGTTATTGCTTGTAGGTGAGGCTGTACTAATAATGATTATGATTTTGCTGATGAAAATGAACAAGATATTTCTGGTAATTATATTGTTCCTGATATCAATAAGAGAATTAATAAAGTAGTAAGTGATCGCATAAATTTTTTTGAAGGCGAAGATGTGGCTAGTTTAAAACAATGATATTTAAAAAATTCGCAAAATTGATTTAGTAAAACTAGTAAAAAATTAAACTTTGTTACTAATTTAGAAGAAAAAATTCAATATGAGGCAAAAAAAGAGTCGATTAATGAATTTAACTTGTTAGCAAATAATAAGAGTAATTTTACAGACTTTTCTGATTTACAAAATCAAATTAATATTACTAATCTTGGCAAAATTTATACAAATGTTAATTGGGATACATTAATTAATTCATCTACAATAAATGCTACTGAAAAAGCAGAGATAAAAGATAAATTAGTTCGATTTTATAATATATTTGCACAAATTTATGGCAAAAAAAATGTTCTTAAACTTTTATATCGAGTAGCTGAAATTAATAAAAATGGTTTATTTGGCTTTGTTAAATCTGGTTATGTTTATGATTCACAATTTCAAAATTATTCATTAGTTCAAGTTATGGCAATAAATCCAAATTCTCTTAGTAAAAGAATTCAATATTGGCAATATGTTAGTGGTTATAAAGCTTCAAAAAGTATTATTAGAACAATTGTTCATGAATATGGTCATGCTTTAGGTTCTTTTATTCGTTTAAATTTTCAAGGAAAACAAAGAATAAATTCACTTGCAGATAATGATCATAGTAAATGATGAAATAATTATTTTAATTCATCTTATTTATTAAAAAATAATCTAGAAAAAGGAGAAATAACTGATGAAACTAATTATATGATTTCATCATTAGCAAATAGTACAAAAATTAACGATCCAATTTATCAAAAGATTTTAGCATATGGTATTGTGAGAAGTGAATATGGCCGAGAATCACATTTTGATTTATTTGCCGAAGCCTTTGATCAGTGAATAGATACTGAAGAAAGTCAACGTAATATTGCATGAGAAAAATTAGATAATTTTTTTAGAATTGATTTGCCTAAAACATTATAAAAAAAATATGAATTGGAAATTTGAGTTTAGTTAAATACAAGAAAAATAAAATTATGTTATTAAAACCATAATAATTTCTATAATATTTTTTCATTATCTTTAATTTTATTGTTTAAAGTTTTATTATTTAAATAATAGTTATTTATTTCTTTTGGATTAAAAGTTTTAATTTCTTCTTTTCTTAATAAAAGGTGTGGTGAATTTTTAATTTGTTCAGATGTAAATCAAGTAATTTGTTCTTTTGTGAGTATTTGAATTTGCTCACTTGTTAGTGCTGGTATTTGTTCGTTTGTGAGTGCTTGTATTTGGTTTTTTGTAAATGCCTGTATTTGTTTTTCAGTAAAAGATTGAATTTGATATCATCAAAGGTTTTTGATTTGTTTTGTAGTAAATGTGGGTATTTGTATTTTTGTAAAAGCTGTTATTTGTTGGTTTGTGAGTGCTTGTATTTGTTCTGCTGATAATTCTTTAATTTGCTCACTTGTTAGTGCTTGTATTTGTTCGTTTGTGAGTGCTTGTATTTGGTTTTTTGTAAATACTAGCATTGTTGTGGCCAAAAATTTTTTATTTGTTCTTCAGTAAATCCTTGTATTTGATATGGCCAAAAAAATGCTGCTATTTGTTTTTCAGTAAATCAAGTAATTTGTAATGGTAAAAATGATTGGGTTTGTAATAGTGTTAGTGTTTGTATTTGCTCACTTGTAAGTGCTGGTATTTGTTCGTTTGTGAGTGCTTGTATTTGGTTTTTTGTAAATGCCTGTATTTGTTTTTCAGTAAAAGATTGAATTTGATATCATCAAAGGTTTTTGATTTGTTTTGTAGTAAATGTGGGTATTTGTATTTTTGTAAAAGCTGTTATTTGTTGGTTTGTGAGTGCTTGTATTTGTTCTGCTGATAATTCTTTAATTTGCTCACTTGTTAGTGCTTGTATTTGTTCGTTTGTGAGTGCTTGTATTTGGTTTTTTGTAAATACTAGCATTGTTGTGGCCAAAAATTTTTTATTTGTTCTTCAGTAAATCCTTGTATTTGATATGGCCAAAAAAATGCTGCTATTTGTTTTTCAGTAAATCAAGTAATTTGTAATGGTAAAAATGATTGGGTTTGTAATAGTGTTAGTGTTTGTATTTGCTCACTTGTAAGTGCTTGTATTTGTATTTTTGTAAGTTTTTTAATTTCTTTTTCTTTAAATAGCGGAATAGGTATTTCTTTATGTTTTAAAATATAATCAGTATGGTTTTTATTAACGTAGTTTATTAGACAACATGTTTTGAGAATTTTTTTCAAATTCTAGCTTATTATTTATTATTTTTCTTGTTTCATTTAATTGTTTACCTATAAAAATTAAAGAATTTTCATTGTAGGGTTTTAATTTTCTTGATTCAAACTCTTCTTGATAAATATTATGATAGTGTTGTAAGTCACTTGAATCCATAATTCTTGCTTGTCCGATAATATATTTTAAAGGGTTACTATCAAAAAACATAGATTCAGCAGCAAATCCAGCTAAATCAATTCGTAATAAGGTATATAAGTCATTATCACTTATATTTTTAATTTGATTTAAAGGTATAAGTTCATCAGATATTGTTCTTCCAAGGTATTGGGAATCTGAACTAATATATTCTAACTTTTGAAATTTATTTTTAAATTTAGAATCTAAAATCATTGTTGTATGTCCTGCTTCATGAATACAAGTAATATCTTGATCATTAGATTGTGTACAATCTGTAATAGATATATTTTTAGGTTTTCAATCTTTAATATTTTCTTTATTATAAATTATTTTAGCATTAATATTTTGAAGTTGATTATTAAAAAGTGGCGTGATTAATAATCATAATTTAAATCAATAATTTGGATTAAAATATTTCATATTTTTGTACTCCTTTTTAAATGTAAAAAAACTCATTTACTTTTAAAATAAAAGCAATGAGTTAAAACTTATAATTTAGTTTCTAATTATTTTTATAACAAATTTTATAATTTTTACATACAATATGATTTATTTTTGATTTAGTGCTTTAATGATTTATATTAATTTAAAAAGTTAAATATGATTGTAAATAAAAGTGCTAAAATTGAAATAAATGATGATCAATTTCTTTTTCATCAATTAGAATTTTTATATTCATAACCTTTAGTAGTAATTTCAGTTTCAGTTTCAACATATTTTATTGTAATTTCATGGTTTCCTTTAAATAATAGTTCTTTTATTAAAGAGTCTGATGAATTTCTAAAAGTAAAACGTAATTTTTTATTTAAAGAAACTTCTTTATTTAAAGTGTCTTTATCTGTTCATCAATATCCAACATCGCTAAATTCTTCTTAATCTTTTTCAAAGGAAGAAATATTGAAATTATTTTTTCTATTTTTGAAGTTCAAACTCTTACAACATAAATTTTATTTTTTGATATTAAATTATTTTTTAAAAGAAATAAGTTTTGATTAAGTTTATTAATAAAATCATTAGTTTTTAAATTATATTCAGTGTTAATATTTATATATTTTTTACTTAAAATATAATCTCAAGCAAAATTATTCATTCCTTTTATTCAATCATCATATAATTTTTGTGTATTAACTTCTATTTTAAAAATAATAGTATTATTTTCATTATGTATTTGATAATCTGAATAATTTTCAGGTTTTAAAAAATGTAAAGGACTATCAAAATAAACACTATTTGTTGAAATAGTTTCTTTTAAAAACTTAAATTTTAATAATTCTAAATTATTTTTTTCAATATTATTTAATCTTTTTTTAATCCAATTTTTCTTTAACATTTAATTTTCCAATTTAATTATATTTATTATTTAATTGATAGCAAATCATTAAATTTTCTAATAACATGGCAATAGTCATTGGTCCAACACCACCAGGCACAGGAGTAATTGCTGAAGCGGTATTTTTCATTATTTCAAAATTAATATCACCAACAACTTTTTTTTCTTTACCTTGATAATTAATTGCTACATCAATAATAACAACATCACGTTTAACTTGACTACTATTAATAATATTATAGATACCAGTAGCACTACAAATGATATCAGCTTCTTTAGTATAAATAGTTAAGTCTTTGGTTAATTTATGAACAATGCTAACAGTTGCTCCCATATTAGTTAATGATAAAGCCAATGGTTTACCAACAATATTACTATCGTTAATGATAGTAATATTTTGTTTAGAAATGGGAATTTGATAGTGATTTAGTAATTTTAAAATACCTTTTACTGTACAAGGCAACATTGCTTTTTTATCACCTTGTAATAATCTTCCGGCATTAATATTTGTTAAACCATCAACATCTTTATTAATAGTAATGCTATTAATAATTGCTAATGTATCTAAATGTTTTGGTAGTGGTAATTGTACTAAAATTCCATCAATATTATTGTCACTATTTAATTGTTCAATTTTATTAATTATTTCTTTTTGTGTTACTGTTGTTGTTAGTGAAAATACTTGTCCATCAATACCACATTCTTGACATGCTTTAATTTTAGTTCGTACGTACATTTGTGATGCTAAATCTTCACCAATAATTATTACTGCTAGTTTAGGTTTGCGATTAGTAATAGTTATTACTTGTGATTTAATTTTTGCTTTAATTTGCTGGGCAATTATTTTACCATCTAAAATTTTTATCATATGTGTTCACCATTTCTTAATTTATCCAATTAATACGTTTTCTTCAACTCTACTTATTGTTGGTTTTGATTTACGATCACTTCAAGCAAGAACAGTAGTTGATACTCCTAATTGTCCCACAAACATGACAAAAATTAAACTAAGTTGACTAAAAATACCTAATTTGGAATTATCAAATAATGAAAGTCCTGTTGTTCCAAAAGCACTTGAAACATCAAAAATTACTTGTGCAAAGGTCATATCAGAATTATCTGTTAAAAAAACATTTTCAATTGTGATAATCATTACTGATACAAAAACTAAAATAAAACCAAGTGTACTGACTATAAATGACATACGAACAGTTTGATTAGGAATTTTACGCTTGAATACAAAAACATCATTACGGCCACGTGCAATATTAAAAATTGTTAAAAGAATAATTGCTAAAGTTGTCGTTCTAATTCCTCCGGCAGTACTTGCTGGTGAAGAACCAATTCACATCATTAATGATTGGATCATTTGTGAGGCAAGGTGAAATTTATTTAAGTCAACTGTATAGTATCCACCATTTCTTGTTGACATTGTATTAAAAAAAACAGCCATAATTGCATCAGATGTCGATAAATTTTTAAAAATGGGCTCTTGCCTTGACGGAGTTATGACATTACGTGAAAAATATTCAATAAACATAACACTATTAACACCCAATATCGCAACTAAAAAATATGTTATTAATGTTAGTTTAGTGAATAAACTAAATCTAAATTTTTTACCATGAGTTTTACTTTTAATTCAATGATATAAATCATAATAAACAGGAAAACCAATACCGCCAATTACAAATTCAATAATAAAAATTCACTGCACAAAATAATCACTCTGAAAAGGTTCTAATGAAGTTATACCAACTATATCAAATCCAGCATTATTAACAGCAGAAATTGAGTGGAAAATTCCCGATCATAATGCTAATAGTATGTGATTATAGTAACCTGTATTATTGTTTAGACCATATTCTATTCCTGAGATAGGCACAAAATAAAAATATAAAAATAAAACAATTGCTCCCAAAAATTCAGTAATTGTCATAACAATAATACCAATTTTTAATACATCAATAGTCGTTCCTAATTTATTAGAACCACGTTCACCTTGCATTAGTAATCTTTCTCTTAAACTAGTATGTCGATTAAATACAAATAAGGATAATATTGCTAGTTTAACTGTAATTAAACCAATACCACCAAATTTAATTAAAATTAAAATAATAAATTGACCAAAGAAAGTAAAATCATTAGCAGTACTTTTTACTGTTAAACCAGTGTCAGAAAACGCACTACTAGCAGTAAAAAGGGCAGGCAAAAAGTTTCATTGTCCTTTTGTTGTGGCAATTGGTGTCATTAAAAGTATTGTTCCAACTAATAAAGTGAAAAAATATAAATTAAACATTTGTCGGGGACGGGTTTTACCAACAAAAATAATTTTAAAAATATTTTTTACACTACGATAATTAACCTTAGATAGCATCAAAAAACTCCTAAAATAACATTTTCTTTTATTATTATACTATACTATAGTCATTTCTATTAAATATTAGTTTTAAATGTAAAATACCAATATTTTAAGAATTAGTTTATAATTTAGTATAATATAATATATTTAAGTAAATATTATTTAAGGAAGAAGGATATAGATGTCTTCATCAGAAAATGATTTTTGTGTCATTGGTTTAGGTAAATTCGGAATTTCAGTTGTTAAAACTTTAGAAGAATTAGGTAAAGTTACATTAGCTATTGATAAAAGAGAAGACCGTTGTCAATTAGTTTCATCAATAGCTTCTGAAACTTTAATTTTAGATTCGACTAATCGTGATGCATTAAATGATGCTGGAATTCATAAAGTGCAAAATATTATTATTGCTATTGGTTCTGATTTAGCAGCTTCAATTGTTACTGCTGTTCATGTTTTAACAATTCATCGTAAACACAATACATTATCATCACTTAATCTTATTGCTAAAGCTGTTGATAGTACTCACCAACTAATTTTAGAAGCAATTGGTATTACTAATATTATTTTATCTGAAACAGAAGCCGGTAAGAAAGCTGCATATCGTGCTATTTGAAAATTAGGAATAGATTTAACTACAGTTGATGAAAAGTACTCAATAGCTAATGTAATTGTTAAAAATACTAAGTTTACAAATAAAAAACTAGAAACTTTAAAAATTCCTAGCAATTATAAAATTAACTTAGTTGCGATTAAACGTCATGGTAAAGTTATTATTCCTAGTAGAAATGAAATATTAATGTTAAATGATGAACTATTATTTATTAGTTCTAATGAAAATATTAATTCTGTTTGTAATGATTTTTCAATTGGTGATACTAATAAAATATTTGAGCCTACTATTATTAAAACGGTAAAGAAAAAGCGTTCATTTTGAAATTGATTCAGAAGAAATAAGAAAAAGAAAAAAAATAAAAAATTAAAGAAAAAGGAAGTTAAGAAAGAAAAAAAACACTAATAAAAAAACAAAATTAATTATAAAAAAATTGTTTTTTATTTTTAGAAATATTAATGTATTATCATTGTAATAAAAATTATATGTTTTAATCTAAATATAAGTTTTTAACCGATTGCTTTATTTTTTAAAGTAAATAGGTTTTTTTATTTTTTGAAAGGAAAATATTATGTATACAATGGAAAAAAATAAGAAAGTACTAATTAAAAAAATAGAAAAAATTTTTAAAATAATTCAAATTAATCAAAAAAATTTAAGCAAAGAAAGAATACGGAAACATAATCAAAAACCTGAGGTTGGAACTAAAAAATTAAAATATGCTCAAAGGCCTGAAGTGAAAGCGAGAAAACGAGAATCTTATCAAAGATGGTCCCAAAAAAATAAAGAAAAAATACGAGAATATAATCACAGATGATGTCAAAAAAATAAAGAAAAAATACGAGAATATAATCAAAAGTCAGAAGTGAAAGCGAGAAAACGAGAATATTATTACAGATGATGTCAAAAAAATAAAGAAAAAATGAGAGAACATACTCAAAGTCCTATAGAGTGATATGATACTCAAATTTGCAAAAATTCAAAATATATTAAAACAAAATATGCGACAGTGATAGTAAAGCAAAAAGTTGATGATACGATAATGCTTTCTAACATCGTACCAATGCCAGTAACTAAAAGTAATGAAGAACAAGAAATAGTACACAAGGCAGATATATTTAACGTTAAAGATTTATCTAATGGTATTAATAACATTGAAACTAATATGTTTGAAAGACCAGAGATACCTAAAACGCCCGAGATTATTGATATAATTTTAGACATGTCAGAAAATATCTTATTTTCTGACATGTCAATGGTAAAGTAATTAGTAATAGTATTTAAAAGGAAAAAATATCAAAAGTATAAGTAAAGAATATTAATAGAATCTAATTTTGAAATAACTAGAGATGATATCTATAAATATTTAATGATTTACTAAATTAAGGGAAATTTATTTATTTAGTATTTAAAATAATAATTTTATGTAAAGGATGAAGAACAATGGACAATTATATTTATTTTTTTAGTAATAAATGAACACAATATAAAATAAAATGTTTGGATAAAAAGATACCAATTCTAAAAGGGAAATTTGATTCACTTAAAATTATTGAAGATTGAACAAATTCCTTAATCTTAGAATTAAATGATGAAATAAATAATTATTCATATAATTTTCAATTAACTACTTTAAAAGAGGTTTTTTTACCAAAAATACTTGAAGATTTTATTAATTTTAAAAAAAATAAAGATATTTTTCATTTAATAATAAATGAAAAATATCTTAAAAAAATAAAAGTATTAAATTTATTTATTAATAAACAAATTGAAAAAGATAATTTTTCTAAAAAACATTTAAAGAAAATTTTATTAAAAGTATTAAGGTTTAGAGTTTATTTTAATAGTAAATTGATAGAAGCAAAAAGCGATTTACTAACTTTAAATAGTAAAATAAAACTTTTATGAAAAGAGATTTTTGATAGGGACATAAAATTTTTACAAAAACAACAGCAGAAGTTAAAACAAAAAAATATCTTGATAGAGAATCAAAAGACAAAATTAAAAGAAAATATTAAAGATATTAAAGATAAATTAGAAAAAGAATTAAAAGCTGATTATCAAAATAATAAACTTACTAATTTTAAAATTCTTTTAGAAATACCAAAAAAAGCAAATTTTAAAATAGCATCTTTAGAAAAACAAATTACTAATTTAGAAATTAAACAATATGAATTACATGTTCAAATGCAAACATTACAACAAAAAAGTAATGAATTACATGAAAAGATACAACAATTACAACAAAAAAATAATGAATCAAATTTGAATCAAAGAAATATTAATGATCAAACAATAACCATCCAATTAAATAAACCAGAATTGACAAATAAAACATTAGTTAATAATTTAACAATGTCATTACAATTTTTAAGACCAACAAATAATTTTAATTAAAATTAAGAAAGTTATTTAAAAGAATAAAAACAAATATTTTAATAAAATATTCATTAATTATTAATAAGACAAATGATGATTTAGTAATTAAAGAAAATTTAATTGAAGATGTAGATTTTAAATAAAATATTAGTATATAATTTATAATAAAAATATTCAAAGTATAATATAAAAATTCATAATTAAAAATTGATTGAAACTAATTATAGTTTTCAATCAATTTTTTTAATATTTCTTTAGAAACTTGTGGATTTGCTTGTCCTTTAGTTAGTTTCATTAATTGACCCATAAAAAATTTTAATGCTTTTTCTGGATTGACTTTATAAATAGTAATCATGTTTTCATTTGCTTTTAAAATTGTGATTAATATTTTTTCTAAATCATTACTATCACTTACTAAAGTAATACCTAATGTTCTAATAAGATCGGTAGGGCTTTTTTCATTATTAATCATAATTGCATTTAATAACTGTTTACTTTGTTTATCATTAATTTTTTGCTCATAAACTAGACTAACTAATTGTGATAGATTATTAGCAGTAAGTTCGCTGTTTTTAATAGTAGTGTTATTAATATTACAATAAGCTTGCACAGGACCTACTAAATAATTAAACGTAGGTAATATTAAATTATTAATGGCAACTGTTTGTTCAAAAATAGTTAATATTTCTACTTTGTCAATTAATAAATTAATATCTTTTATTGGTAAATTGTATTGTTTTTTTAATCTTTCCATTATTTGTTTAGGCAATTCAGGAAGATTTTTAGCAATCATTTTGATTCATTTTTCGTCTAGTTGAATTGGAAAAATATTTGGTTCAGGAAAGTATTTATAATCAATTTTATTTTCTTTGCTACGCATGCTAACGGTTTTATTAGTTTTTTCATCAAATCTTCTAGTTTCAAGATTAATTTTTTGTTTTTTATTTAAAATATTAGTTTGACGATTAATTTCATCATTTATTGCTAAAGTAATATTATGTGTAGAATTTAAATTTTTAATTTCAACTTTGGTACCTAAAGTATCACTACCATGTGGTTTTAACGATATATTAATATCGCATCGTAATGAACCTTCATTCATTTTAGCATAACTAACTTGTAAATGAATTAATAATTGACGTAGAGTATTAATATATGCTACTACTTGTTCGCTTGTGTTAAAAATTGGTTTAGTAACAATTTCTAATAAGGGAATTCCTGCTCGATTATAGTCTAGTAATGTTTTTTTATTATTATGAATTTGTTTTGCTGTGTCTTCTTCAATATGTAAGCGTTCAAAGCTAACAATAAATTCTTCATTATTTACAACTATTGGTAATTCACCGTTTGTACCAATTGGATGAAAAAATTGTGTGATTTGATAACCTTTAGGTAAATCGGGATAAAAATAACTTTTTCGATCAAAACGTAATAGTGGATCAATATTCATTTTTAAAGCAGTACATGTTTGAATTGCCATTATAATAACAGCTTGATTAACTGTTGGTAATGTTCCTGGATAGCCACAATCAATGGCATTAATTTGAGTATTTGGTTTTTGACCAAAAGTATTGGCGGCGTTGGAAAAACATTTAGTTTTAGTTTTTAATTCACAGTGGATTTCAATACCCATTACAACATCATATTTATTATTCATGATCATCACCTAGTAGTTTATTATTAAAATTAATTTTTTTACTTAAAAATGAAGCAATATTCAATATAACTTGATCATTGAAAGGTGCACCATTAATATTAAAACCAATCGGTAAACCATTAACAGTAGTTAACGGAATATTAATGCTTGGTCCACCATTTAAGTTAGAAAGTAGTAGTAAGTCTTCTAAATAATCATGTTCACTTTTAATAACTTTTTTTTGTTCTAATACATCTTTAATTTTTGGAACTGGATTAATATTTGGCATAATAATGAAAGCATCATATTTTTTAAAGATAGTATTTAAATGTTCAACAATTAATCTTCTTACTTTTTTAGCTTTGTTAAATAATTCTTCTTGATGATTTTCAGATAAAGCATATGCACCAATAATGTATCTGCGTTTTACCATATCACCGAAACCAAATGTTCGTGAATTTGTCATAACTTCTTGATAATTTTTACCATTTTTACGAACACCAAAATTAATACCAGTTAGATTTGCATGGCAACTGGTTGCTTCAGCAAAAGAAATAATCATATAGACTGGTAATAAAGATTGTAATAATTCTTTATTAAATTCAATTTGTTGAACTTTTGCACCACCATCAGTTAAATGCTTTATTGCTTCATCAAAACTAGATTTAACTATATCATTTCACTGATAATCATTATAATTTAAAATAGCAATATTTTTACCTTCTATATTTTGATTTAAGTTTTTAGTATAGTTTTTTTCTTTACTTTGAACACTAGTAAAGTCTTGTTCATCAAATAAAACAATACTATCCAAGACAATGGCAATATCTTCGACATGATTAGTAAATATACCAACTGTGTCTAAACTTGGAGCATAAGGAAAAACACCATTTCGTGAAATTAAACCATACGTTGGTTTAAAACCAACAATACCACAATAAGCGGCAGGTTTACGTATTGAATCACCAGTATCTGTTCCTAAAGCAAATGGTACAATTCCAGCAGCGACTAAAGCTGCACTGCCACTAGAACTACCACCAGTGATATGTTTTAAATTCCAAGGGTTTAAGACATGACCAGTAGCTGCATATAAACCATCTCCACCCATTCCTAGTTCATCAAGAGCAGTTTTAGCTATATTAATGGCTTTATTATTTGTTAATAACATATTAACAGTACTGTCATAATTAGGAATAAAATTAGCAAGAATTTTTGATGAACCTGTTGTTAAGAAATTAATAGTAGCAATATTATCTTTCATTACAAATGGAATTGCTGCTAATAAATTATCATTAATTTCTTGTTCAGTAATTAATTTTGTTTGTTTAATGGCATTTTGTTCTAGTGAAGTAACAACAGCATTTAATTTTTTGAATTGTTCTAATCGTTTGTATACTAATTTAGTTAATTGATCTGGAGTAAGTATTTTTGTTTTTAATAATTCATGAAGTTGACGAATTGAAAGTTGGTGGTAATTAATTTTCATGATTAATCACCTGATTAATACTAATGTAATTATTTTCAACTTCTGGAGCAATATTTAAAACACTTTTAGACGTTAAATGAGTTCCAACATTATCGGAACGTAATAAATTATTAATAATAGGAAATGGGTAATTTAAAGGTTCAATATCATTTGTATTGATATTTGTTACAATTTCCATTTGTTTTTCAATAGCTTTAAATTCTAGTAAAAGATTTTCACATTGTTCTTCGCTTAAATTGAACATAAGTTCGTTAGCAAATTCATGTAGCATTTTTGTTGTCATTTTCTTTTCAATTTTATCCATTTTTAGCTACCTCTTTCAATAAATTTTGTAATTGCTCTTCATTAATAATTTTAACATTAAGTTTGCGTGCTTGTGCTAATTTATTTCCTGGATTTTCTCCAACAATTAAATAAGAAGTATTATTACTAATAGTATTGGTAATTTTAGCACCATAGTTATTTAATAATTCAATGAATTCGTTACGACTTTTAGTTAAAGTTCCTGTTAAGACAAAAGTTTTACCATTCAATACTTGTGATTGGTTTTTTTGTAAATAATTAAAGTTAAGTTTAAAGTTTTGCAAGTTATTAATTAGTTGTTGATTAGTAGGATTAAGGAAATAATCAATAACACTAGTAGCGATTGTTGGACCAATTTCATTAGTATTAGCTAGATCATCAAAGGTTGCTTCCATTAAGTTATTTAAAGTTAAATATTTTTTTGCAAGAATAATTGCTGTTTTTTGACCAACATGGCGAATTCCCAAACCGAATAAAAGTCTTTCTAAGGAATTTTGTTTTGATAGAATAATTGAATTAGCAAGATTAGTGAAAGATTTTTCACCAAAACGTGGTAATGATAGTATTTCTTTTCGTAAATTAACTAAATTGTAAATATCACTAATAGTTTTAATTCATTTTAAATCTAAAAAACGTAATAATATTTTTTCATTTAAACCAATAATATCCATAGCATTTCTTGAACAGAAGTGCATTAATGATTTAAGAATTCGTGATGGACAGTCACTATTAATGCAAAATTGATCAACTTCTGGCGGAACTTGTTCTAATTTTGTTTTACAAACCGGACAATGGATAGCTTTTTTAAAAATAATATTGTTTATTTGACGATTACTAATAATTGGTGCAATTACTTCTGGAATAATATCACCAGCTTTTTTAACACTTACTAAATCATTAATACGTAAATCACGATTAATAATATAATCACCATTATGAAGTGTGGCAAAAGTAACGGTAGTACCAGCAATTATCACTGGTTGTAATCTAGCATTATAGGTTATTTTTCCTGTTCTACCAACAGTTGGAAATATATCTAAAAGTTTAGTAACACTAGTAACAGCAGGAAATTTATAAGCTATTGCTCATTTTGGTGCCTTATTAGTTCTTCCTAACATATCATAACTGGTTAGATCATTAATTTTAATGACAATACCATCAATTTCATATGGTAATGTATTTCTTAACTTTTCATATTTTTGAATATAAATTCATACTTCTTCAATATTTTTACATAACTGTCATTGTTCATTAATTTTGAAACCATATTTTTGTAAGGTAAATAATGCTTGTTCATGGGTTTTAATATTATCATTAGTAGCATTAATATAATAGTAAAGAAAACCATCTAATTTTCTTGAATTAACAATATTAATATCAAGTTGACGAATAGTACCAGCTGCAGCATTGCGAGGATTAGCAAAGAGTGGTAAGTTTTGTTGTTGTTGTTTTTCATTAATGCGATTAAATTCTTCTTTACTTAAATATATTTCTCCTCTTACTTCTAATTTAGAATTAATTGGTATTATTTTTGGTATTGTTTTAATTGTCAAAATATTATTGGTAATGTCTTCACCAGCAATTCCATCACCTCTGGTAGCAGCAGTTTTTAATTCTCCTTTTTCATAAGTTATGGAAATTGATAGACCATCAATTTTTAGTTCACAAACATATTCAATGTTATTTTCTGATAATGTTTTTTTAATTTGTTGATCAAATTTTAGTAAATCTTCATAATTAAAGGCATTACCCAAACTTAGCATTGGTTGTTGGTGAAAAATTTTTGTTAAAGAATTAATTGGTTTATTACCAACAGTTTTAGTTGGAGAATCATTACTATTAAATTGGGGATATTGTTCTTCTAATTTTACTAATCTATGATAGGCGCTATCATAAAGTTCATCACTAACGGTAGGTGCATCTAAAACATGATATTCATAATTTCATTGTTTAATTTGGTTTCTTAATTGTATTATTTCAATTTTAATATCATTATTTTTGTTACTCATATTACTTTCTCCCCTAATTGGTTTGTTAATAAGACATAATTAATTATAAATGAATTATTACTTTAATTGTAATATTGTTTTATAAAAGTATAATTTAGTAATGTAAATAAAATAAATAAATAATAATATACATTTTTTTAAAAAAATGATTATAATAAAATTAGTATTAAAAAATAATGGCTAATTAAGTATTTGGTTTTTTAAACTCTTATTAAGTTTATTTGACTTAAAGGTTTTTTTGTATATAACTAGATACATTTTTTAATATTAACCTTTGATAAGTTTTAAGTATAGTATTAAAACTAAAGATAATTACTTTAATTTTATATGAGTTAGGAGTAAGTTATGAAAGATACATATGCATCTGTTCGTTTAGCACAAAAGCCAGAAAATGCTTTTGCTTGTCATCGTTGTGGTAGGGTTATTTTAATTGCCGAATTTTTAGAAGCAAAAAATATTCAATTGAATTGTAATCGATGTGGTTTTAAAAAACATGTTGAAAAAATCAAAATAGAAAAAAAAGCAGAAATTAAAAAAACTAGAATTGCTGCTATTTCTTCCAAAAATTCTTCTAAAAAATAACTTAGCTTAGATTAATATTAATAATATTATAAAAAAAAGAACTCAACTGAGTTCTTTTTTACTTATTTTTTATTTTTTTCATTTAAATACTCTTGATAATTATTATTTACTTGTTCTCAATTGATAACTTTTAATAATGCTTGTAAGTATTTCTCTTGTTCATTTTTATATTGTAGATAATGTGCATGTTCTCATACATCAATAGCGATCAATGGGTACATGTTCAAGAATCATGGATTGTCTTGATTAAAAGTTTTGTATAGTCTTAATGTACCATTATTATCAATTACTAATCATGCTCAACCACTTCCAAAAATATCCATGGCAGTTTTTGTTAAAGCAGCTTCAAATTTTTCATAAGATTCAAAGCGATTAATGATTGCTTTACCAATAGCTGATTTTTCATTAAAACCTTTATTTTTCCCCAATAGTGAAAAGAAAAGATTATGATTAATTACTCCCCCACCAAATTGTCGAATGCTACTTTGTAATTTTTTTACATTACAAGTTTCTTTATCCTCACATATATCTTCTAATTTACAATAATTACTTAATAAACGATTTAGTTCCCCTTTAGTTTCAAGATTATAATCAGAAAAAACTTTCGGATGTTTATCCATCACTAATTTTAAAGAAGTTAAATATTTCTTATGAAGTTCTTCATAATGATGTTTAATTGTTTCTTGTGAAATGTAAGGTTCTAAAGCATCATAATTATATGGTAAATCGATAATATTAATCTTGTATTTAGGCATTCTTTTCTATCCTCCTTTTCTTTTTAAACTCTTCACATATAAATATTGCATTGCATTATAATAAATTAATATAAAATTACAAGTTTATTATATTACAAGATTTCTCACTATATGTTATACTAAAAATTAATATTAAATACTAATTTTACTAACAAAGGGTGAAAGTTTTCGTGCAGTACTTATACATGTTTAATAAAAAATCTAATCAAATTAATGTTTCTCACAACAATGATATCATACGTAGAATTAATGTAAACCAAACTGATAACATTAATAGTAATAATTTAGAAAAAAATGAACAAAAACAATCATTTATTGATAAATTTACTTCAAAATCCCTTAGTTGTGATGACACCAATAACTTTAATTTCAAAACAGCCAGTTGAACTCTAACAATAATTTATCTTATATCTTTTATTATAATTCCAATTCTTTATAGTTTAATCAAAACTTATGCTGTAAAAGATACTAGTCAAAGTTCATTTCTTAGTCTTTTTATTTTTAGTTTATTGCCAATTTTTGGCTTGGTTGTTTCACTTGGTATTGATTGAGAAGCTATGATTAAAAAAGGCGGGTGGGCTGCTTATAGTCATAGTGTATTTGGTTTTATTAGTGTAGTATTTGTTCTTTTATTTTTTATTGCAACAAAAGTTATTAGTGGTAAAGATGATGATGTAACTTCGCTTGCTACTACATTTTTAATTCAACAGTTATTTCAATTGTTAGGATCAATTTTAGTATTAGTATTTTGTAGATCATTACGTGAGAGAATTATTACTACTTTAAAAGAAGCAAAATTAGATTTAATAACTTGAGTTACCATTTTTGCTGTTATTGGTACTATTTTAAATATTATTTTCAACATAATTCCTAAATTTAGTGAATTTAATATGTTAACAAGTAATAATACTTCAAAAAATCAAGATGTTTTAAACTTATTAATGAATAGTCCGTATGGCATTTTTGTTTTAGTTCTTAGTACTATTTTTATTGCTCCAATTAATGAAGAAATATCATATCGTCATGGTACTTTTACCATTGTTCGTTATCGTTGATTAGCATATGCAGCTTCATTAATTTATTTCCCATCAATGCATGTTATGGATAGTGGTGATTGAAATAATATTATTGGTTATTTAGGATTTAGTATTATATTACCCTTATTATTTATAATGACACGGGGTAATACTACATATACTATTGGTTTACATGCTTTTTCTAATCTAATTGCAACTATTTCTGGTTTTATTAATAAAAATTAAAAGGAGAAATTATGACTACCTTAACAATTACTCCCAATGATGCTGATCAAACTTTAATTAATTATTTAAAAAAAGTATTTAAAACACTACCACTGTCAAAAATTTATCGTTTATTTAGAACAAAAAAAATCAGAGTTAATAATAAAACTACTACTGATTTTAAATATCGCTTACAAGAAAATGATTTAGTAGTCATTTATGAAAGTAATTTAGTTGTTAACTATAAACCAGAAAAAATTACTAAAGAAGCACCAATTGAATTGTTTTATGAAGATGATAATTTTTTAATTGTTAATAAAGATCATAATATTGTTGTCCACCAACCATATGGTTCTTGCTTAGATAACATGGTAAAATATTATTTACAACAAAAATACCCGAAGAAGAAACGTGAGCAAACATTTAATATTAGTCATCAGTATCGTTTAGATAAACTAACTAAGGGTTTAATTATTTATCCAAAAAATAAAATGACACAAAACGTACTTCATAATGCTACTAAAAATGGTCAAATTATTAAAAAATATTTGGCTATTTGTTCTGGTCAATTAACTAAAAATTTAAATATTTCTGGTTATATTACTCATGATGAGTTAACAATGAAAATGAAATTTTCAATTGAACCAAGTGAACAAAGTAAAAGTTGTAGCACCATCTTTACACCAATATTTAATACTAAAGACTTTACTTTAGTTGAGTGTCAATTAGTTACTGGTAGAAAACATCAAATTCGTAGTACTTTACAATTTTTAAATTTGCCAATTGTTGGTGACACTAAGTATGGGTCAACAATAGTTACCCCTAATAAAATTGCATTATTTGCTTATTATTTGTCATTTAATGATTTAGAAGAACCATTTACTTATTTGAATGATCAAAATTTTATAATAAAAGATTTAAAAACAGATTTAATTAAACAGATTAAAAAAGAAAAATGATAAAATTAATCTATACTAATATATAGATTACATTTTTATTTTTTTGCTATTTTTTATTTTTAATAGTGATTAATAATATTGAACTTTTAATTTTGGGTTGTTAACATATTTAAATAAAAAACAAAATTAGTTTTATTTATATAGATTGGGTGAAGTAATGACAACTAAAAAAGGTATTTTTAATACAATTGTTGGTGTTATCATGACAATTATTATCTCTATTTTACAGTTAACTTTTCTTTATGTTACTGGTTTAGCATACGGTGAAAAAATTAATGGTTTAATTCGTGTTATTATTTCTTTTTTGACTTACCTTAGTTTGACAGAAGGAGGACTTGGTTTAATTACCATTTTTTCTTTATATCGTCCGTTACAAAATGATGATTATGAAACCGTCAACGATATTATTAATACGACAAGAAAAAATTATCATCATTCAGGAAGAATATATTTAATTATTCTTGTCAGTGCTGGTTTTATTTTAGGATTAGCTAGTGTTCATTTACCAGAAATTGGTTTAGATATGGAAATTCCTTTTTGACAAGTAGCACTTATTATTATTTCTTTAGGATCACGTGAATTAATCTTTTTTTATTTTAGTGGTGCTTATCAAAATTTAATTCAAGCTGATCAAAAAGGTTATTTAAATCGTTTAATTTTTATTTTTTCAGAGATTATTATGTATATTTTACTAATGACGTTATTAGTTATTAGAAAGTCTGATGGTAAACCGATAGATATGTATATTCCTTTTTTTGCTTATTTTGTTTGTGGTGTATTAAAAGCATTTGTTACTTTTATCGTTATTAAAATTGAATATCCATGATTACAACATAAAAAATGAACACAACAAAAAAGGATGCTAAAACAATCGTGATGAGTAGCCCTGAATCGTTTACCTGACATGATTATTTCTAACATTGATATTATTTTAATTACTTTATTTTTATCACTGACAACAACATCAATTTACACTATTTATATTATTATTGCTACAACGATGCGCTCAATTGCTTTAATTTTAATTAGTTCTTTTCGCGAAGTTTTTGGATATTGAATTGCCAAAAGTGGACGAATTAGATGAACTGTGTATACTAAATTTGAGTTATATGCTTATATGATTGCTGGTTTTTTATTTATTAATCAATTTATTATTACTCAATATTTAGTGTCTGCTTTAAGTATTACAAATATTAATAATTCTGATGGTAATTTTGATTCTTCAAAAAATCTTTTTATTAATTTATTTTTGTCACAACCATGATTTATTTTACTTTTATCTTTAAAAAATACAATTCAAGTGGCAACCGAACCAGGAAAAGTTATTGTAAATGCTACTGTAAAACACAAAGAAACAATTTGAGGTTCATATATTCAATCAATAATCAATCTTGTTTTAGGTGTTATTTTGGGTTGAATACTATCAAATTTAGGTTGAAAACATCAAAGTTATCAATATTTATCATTAAGTTTATATATGATTCTTTTATCAAGTTGTATTGGTTGAGTTTATCGTTTAATTTCAATCTGAGTTTATGTTTGAAAACATTTGACGTATAATAGTGATTTACGTTTTATTATTCAAAATACTTTAGTGTTAATTATTCCAATTTTAGCAGTAACATTATTTGGATGTCTTTATTTCTTTGATAAATATCCACCAACATATAATTTCACAGATTATAGTTTTGTATTACGAGTTATCGGTTATTCATTATTGTATTCATCAATTTTAATTTTTGGTTTAGCAATGACTATTAATTTTCGTCAGTTTTGATCAATTTTTAATTTTAAGAAATTTTTTACTAATTTATTTTCACGTAAACGTAAGCAAAAAGCATTTATGAATCAAGAAGTACAAGAATTTTTTAAAGATAGTAATAAACCTAAAAATAACTTTACTAATAAAACATTTGATTGAACTGCTACTTATCAAAGTACCAATATGAACGTTGATGACTTTATTGAACAAGAGTTGTTACGAAGAAAAAAAGAAGTAGATATTAAAAGTGAAACAAAAGAATCTGAAAATTCTTCTATTCGCGTTGGTATTTATAAAATTAGAGGTTAGTTTATTTAAGGAGTGAATTACATGTTATTAAATGAAGAATGATTTGTAGAAAATATTGTTGAAGAAAAATATTTAGAATTATTAAAGCGTAATTATCCTCAACATCAACTTAAAGATTTATTTTTATTAAACATTGATTTACGTTTATTGTATTTAAAACATATTTTAATGATTGAAAATTCTTTAAAAAATGCTTTATTACATCAACTTTTTAATGATAATGTTCAAAATTTAGATAATGCTACTTTTCTTAATCCAGAACACCTAGCTCAAATGAAAACAGCTTTACGTTTGATTCGTGCTGGTTATAATAAATATAATAGAAGTGGTGTTTTAAAATCACGAACAATACGCAGTTTAATAGAAGTTATGTCATTTGAATGAACAATGAAATTATTACAAACTTTAAATGATAAAAGTATCGCTAAGATTGCTCATTATTTTGGTATCAAAGAATTTAATGATAGTAAAATTTTATTAGAACAGTTAGAATATATTAAAGATGTTCGTAATTATTTATCACATAATTTTAAAGTATTAGCAATTCAATTTAAGTATAAAGAACGGTTCGCTTATTATGAACAAACTTTAAATGCTAATAATGATCATCATTATTTGCACTTATTAATTACTCGTTTTTCTAGTAAAAACCAATTACTAGCGCCATTTAATGTTGATTATGAAAATTTATTTAATAGTTATGATGTTAAAATTCATGATTGTGTTAAGAAAGATACTCAAAGTATAATCCATACTTAATATAGAAAAATTATTAAATTTTAGTAGATTTAATTTAATAAGTATATTATAATGATATCAATTAATTACTAGTGTAAAATAAACCATTGTCGTTTAAAAACGACAATGGTTTATTTTATTTAGAGTTAATGAAAATTAAAGAAAGTAGGAAAAAAATGAAGTCAGAGTATAATGAAAAAAAAGATTTAAATATTACAGAATTAAAACGACTTGACTTATTAAAAGAGTTATTTCCTAAGGAAATTATTAGTAAAAAAAATCTTTTTCAGATAATGAATCATTTTTATAAAAATTTAGAAGTAAAATATAAAGGTATATCTAATTATTTTGCTCCAAATATTGAAAAAACCGAAAATAGTATATTACTTAATACAATTTTTAATTTAAACAAAATGAAAATCACAGATAATATACAAAAGGGTTTTTTAAATTGTTTATTATTGAAAGGTAATGCTGAACAATTATATGCAAGTTTGTTAAAAATATCAGAAGTACAAAAGGCGCTTGATCAATTTATTGAAAGAAATAATGAATCAGTTACAAGAAGTTTTTCTGCAACAGTAGTATTAGATATCAATAAAGAAGATACAGTATCTACTTTCGTTATTGAAAAAAATAATATTTCTTTATAATTAATTATATTTATAAACTTAAAATATTAGAAAATAATAAAAAACATTAAAGAAAATGGCTTAAATATTTAAGTATTTTATTAAAAAAAGAATTATAAAAATTACTATTATCCTATTTAAAATTTATTTAAATAGGATATTTTAAGTTATAAAAATAATTAGAAATACTTAATTATTTATTTGATAGTATGTTGTAAATAATTAATAATTTTGTTTTTTTATATAAAATATAATATTAAATTAATAAAAAAATAAACTTATCAAAATATAATTTGATATTGATAGTTGAACATAAAAAATAAAAACGTTATACTATCTCTGGAGTTAAATGGTAAAAGAATTAGTGTTAAATATAATATTTAAATATATTAATTATTAATGTTTTAAATTATTATCAAAATAGTATTTAAAAATATTAACAAAAGTAAATTTATAATTAAAGTCAATTTTTATTAACAATATTAAAATATTAATGTAATTTTATAATTAATAATAACTTACAGTCAAATATTAATTTAATTGAATATGCTTTTATAAAACGTTCTAATTTTTAAAAATTTTCTTATCAAAAACCATAAAAATAATCTTAGTTTGAAAAAACCAAAAACTATTTTTTAGATAGTTTTTTATTAATAGTTAATAATAATTATCAAAGTTTGCAAAAAATCATCATAATGTTTTATAAAACAAAATTAAAAATAAACTTGATAAAAATAATTTCAAAGATAAGAATAGTTGTTGTTTTTAGTTACACTTAAAAATTTAAATGTAGCTTAAAGAAATAGAAATTAAAAAAAATAAATTTAATTATTAATTTAATTTATTTTTTATTTAAATCAATAACTAATAAAAAGGAATTTTAACTAATGAATGACAATGAAGTTAATTTACTAAATGAAATTAAAAAACAAATAGAAAGATTTGATGGAAAGGCTAGCATATTATCAGCTATTGCCGGTGCTCTGTTAGGACTGTCTTTTGGTTGAATACCAATATTTAAAAATATTGAAAATTGTAATATAACAATTAAAACATGTTTTTTATTTACTTTTGTACTTTTATATGTAGTGTTTTTATGTTTAGCATTTTTATTTTTTATTTTAACAATTTTTCCAAGAAGTACACCTAAAAAACTTAATAAAATAAGAAAAAATGATTATACTCTTTATTATAAAGATTTACAAAAAATGAAACCTGATAGTATTAAAGAAATAATTTTACAAGATCAAGAAACTGACTTATTGAAACGAATTCAAATTAATTCTATTATAACTTGTAAAAAACATAAAATGTTAGTTTTAGGTATTTTATTTTTAATTTTATCAACGCTTTCAATAGTTACTTCACTTTTACTTTATATGTTTATATAAAATAAACTAGAAAAATTAATAAAAAAGACTATTTTTAAAAATAGTCTTTTTTCCTTTTTGTTTTTAAAAATGTGTACACTTATTTAGGATATTTTTTATAAAATTAGAAAAATAATTCCAAAAATATTGATAAATTAATGTTTTAATTACAAAAAAAGTAATAAAAAAGAAAAGAATTTTTCTTTTTTTTGAAATGTAATTAACAGATAAAAAGAAAGAAGGAGAAATAAAAAACTATGGAAATTTATGTTAATGATGAAGTTAAACAATGCAAAAATAATGGAATTTTTGAAGAACATTTTGCAGGTTTTATTAAAACTGCTCAAGAAGAAAATGTAGTTCTTATTGTAAGAAATGTTAATCCAATAACAAAAGTATTAATACCTCAAAAATATCCAGCAAAACATTTTAGTATTAAAAATAAAAGTTCTGATTGAGGTGTACAATCTGGCTTTATAATTTCTTTAGATGAGTTAACATTTTTAAGCAAGATAGGATTAAAAGATAATGAAACACAAACTGAAAAAATAAATCTTCTTTGTAAGAAATTTTCAATAAAATTAAATAAAAATAATAAAGATAATAAAATAAATCCAGTTTCTTTAAAATTAAAAAATAATGAAACTATTTTAAAAATTACTAATGAACATTTTTTCTTTTTATTAGTTAATATGGAAAAATTTGGAATTATTGATGCTGAATTTTTTTTGGATCAAATTTTTGTTAAATGTTGTCAACCAAAAAATAAAAAAAACGAGATAGTACTTTATTTAGAAAAAGAAAAAAATAATAATACATATAATGTTTATTATATTTTTGCGCTTGATGAAGAAAATAATATTAAAAATTTAAATAATAGAGATTTAAAAGAAATAATAGAAATTGAAAAAAATAATTTAATTTATTTTCCAATTTCTATTTTTTGTCAAGAAATTTCTAAAGAAAAAAAACCAATAATTCCTGATTATGATCTTTTTGCAGTTTGTTGAACAATAGATGAATCAATAAAATATCATCAACCACCAATACCTACTAATTCATTTGCAGCATTGAAAATAGATAGTTGATCAAATAGTTATAGAGAAAGAGATTTGAGTAAAATTTTTAAAAAAGGTCATAATTATGAAAATTTTTTTGATTTTAGATACTCTTTAGAAATATCAAATACTTTAGAAAACAAAGTATTTCTTGATAAATTAAGTAAAAATTTGGGTTATGAAGAGGCAATAAATGATCAATTATGTCCAATCCAGCATTCTTTTGAACTTGTTAATATTAACGTTAGAGATTTTAATGAAAATTTTTATACATTTTTTTTACCTAATCAACAATTATTAACTGATTTTACATTTCCTAATGGAATAAAAGTAGATAAACAGACTATTTCTTATTTTGCTGTTTATGAACCTTTTAATGATGGAATTTTTTTATGAGAAAAATTTCTAGAACCTTTTTTGTTTTATATAAAAACAAAAGGATATTATGTTCCAAATAATTGTTTTGTAAAACAAACTGATTTTTTAGGTTTTGCTAATTCATTTAATCCTTGAGTTAGAAAAATAAGAGAAGAACAAAGTGAAAGACGGAAATCTAATGAACTAAGTTTATCAGTTAATGTTGAAGCAGTAAATAGCTTAAAAAATGATAAACCTAATTCCAAAAAAATAAAAGAACAGTTATTTTGTATTAATTCAAATTTGTCTTTGTGTTAGATTGCTTTTTTTTAAATTGTTGTTTTAAGTATCAATCATAAATAATAGCAATAATAGTTAAAATGAAACCAATACCAAGAAAACCAGAAATAATATAACCTAAAGTATTACCACGCGCTTCATTAATTGTTCAATTAACTGATAAATTTCTTAGATTATTAATTTCTTTTGCATTCATATTTTCTAGCTCCTTAGAAGTATAATTAAGTTTTAAAGCAGCATTTCATAATTTTATACCAGTATCAGCAGTTCAAAATTCAACAATAGGTAAATTATTACCATGATAAATAGTAAAATATTGTCAGTTGCTAATATTATTTCAATTAACAGTTTGTAGTAAATATACATTATTATTGCTTTTGGCATTTAATTTAAAAGTAGTTTTTGGTTTTAATGTTCATAAATTCATTTTATTCATAGTAGTACTATCAATAGTAATAATATTTACAAATTGGATAGTATTATCATAGTTAAAATTAATTGTAAAACCGTCATTAGTATTAGTGCTATTAATATCATATAAATTATTATTTACTATTCCAACATATTTAGTATTAGTATTAGTACTATTATCTAGTGTTGGCAAAATATTTTGATTATATATTAATACATGATAAGTTATTATTTCATCTTCAAATTTAATATTAATTTCAGAATTACTATTAATAATAGTCGTAATACTATTATTAATATTTGGTAATAATGGTTGATTATCATTAATAGTAATATCTTTTAGCTCATCATTAGTTACATTTAAAATTAAACTATTATTACTAATTCAATTATTAGTACGATTAACTGCAGTGAGTTTATCTTTATCAATATATGAATTAATAAAATTAGTCAATTGTTCATCTTTAGTTTTAGTAAATTTAATAGTATTAATTCGACTTCAATTGTTATTTTTACTATCACTTAGTAATAATTTACTTGTATTATTATTAATAAAACCAAGATTATCATTTATTCTTTGGAAATTGGCACAATAACCAATTTTAGTAAAAGTACCTAATTCATTTACAAAATAGCCAATTTCTTGTTCATCAATAAAAACACCTAAACCATCATGAAGTAAAATGAAATTATTCATATAATGTTCATTAATTTTTGTAAGTTTAATAGCATTACTATCAGTAATGCTTAAATGATAAGGTTGTCCAAAAAATTTGGAGCTATTTTTGAGATTTATATTTAAAATTCCTTGATTGTTACCAGTCTTGCTAAAAAAAACAATAGTAGTACTAAACAGTGGTTCCTTATTAATAATTAATGGTTTTGTTGTAGCATTACCATTATCATCTATTGTTAAATAAAATAATTGCCCATTAACATCACGAATAATGCCACCATTATCATTAATGGCAACAAAAGAATTTAATAGTATTGGATTAGGAACATTAATATTAATTGGTTTGATATTACCATCAACTTTTAGAATATAAGAATTTTGATCACCACCAACAAAAACGCCAAAAGTAGCATTTATAGTAGTAAAACTAGTTTTACCTTTTCCATAATGATAGAGAGTAACTAACTTAGTTACTTTTCCGTCTGTATTAATTAAGTCAGCACCAATATCGGTACTAACGATATTATTACCAAAGTTAGTAAAAGTATGATTTGGAGTTTCAATGGCAGTAGCATCATCACTAATACCATTTTTAGTCATTAAAAATGAATTATTAATAAAATTACTATCATCACTTTTATGAAAATTATTTAAAGTAGCAATTCCTAAGTTATCATCAAATCTAATAAAATTACTAATTTGTAAGTCTAAATTATTATATGTGCCATCCTTATTTAATAAATAAGATTGTGCTTGTGAATTTGTAAAAATACCAGCAATAGAATTAGTTGAATCATTTTTATTTCAATTATAAAAATTTCCACTTTCAAAAGTTAAGGTTAAACTTTGTTCGTTTAGGATAGTATTTTCTGATTTTATTTCTTTATGATGATAATTATTTATTTTCACTTGGCTTAAATTAGTAAAAGTGACTAGTGAAATAGTAACTAGTGTATATAAAATTTTAAACATATTATCAATTCCTTTAATATAAACTAATATTAATTATAAAGATTTTGAAGATAGTGTATAGCAAAATAATAAAAATAAGTTACAATTTATATATGATATTTTATAAATTAAGGAATGATTATAATTATGAAAAAAATTTTAACATTAATGGGTACTATTGCTTTTGGTAGTGGAATAGTAACGCCAGTTTTAGCTTGTTCTGATCAACAACAAGATAGTATTTTAAAAGCAATTACTAATGGTAATGGTAATTATAATGGTTGAGAAGCAACTTTATCAAAAGTTGGTATTAAAAAACCAGTGGATGTTCCTGTTGATGGTCAAAGACTCGAAAAAGAACAAGTTATTAAAAATGAAGCATTAGAAAACAGTCTTGCACAATCACTTGCCAAATTAATTTTAGATAAAGCAAATATTAAAGAACCAACTTGATTTGATAGTCAATTAGAAGTGGGTACTAAATGTTATTATTTTACGATTGATAATGGCAAAATAGATGAATCAACAAAAGCAAGAACTTGAGATGTTGATGCTTCAACTGGTAGAATTAGTATTAATATTACTTATCAAGTTGGAGTAGTAAATAATGATAAAAGTTTTAAAGTTGAACAATACATAAAAAAAACTTTTAATATAAAATGTTCTTATACACAAAGCGATTACATAGTTTATAGTTGTGTTAGTGATGTTACTAAATTATCAGAACAAATAGTACCAATTAGTGTTGATGAAAAAACTAAACCTGATATTGATAAAACATATGCTGATTTTTCTCAAAAAACTAAAACTTTAGTTCAAGAAGGAATAAGTTTAGCATTAAATAATAATCCTCATGTTAATTCTGTTAATATTAATATCAAAGGAATTGATGGTCAAAAAGTTACAAGTTCTGGTCCTAATAAATTAGAACTTAAAGTTAATTTTGTGATTAGTTTTCAAGATTCATTAATTGACATGTCTTTACCTTCGCCTTATGATGATAGTAATTATGTTCCAACAATACTTCAATTTAATAGTTAAAAAGGAGTTTAATATGTCCAATAATTCAGAAGCAAAAAATAAAGATAAAGAGCCACCGTTAATTGTTGATGCCTTTACTTTTAAAAATATTGGTGTTAAGCAAGAGATCCATTCTTCATGAAAAAACTTTAATTGAAAAATAACTTCCAAAAATTTATTATTAATTTTTATTGGTGCTTTTTTAACAACTGTTTCCTTTTTTTATTTTATTAATCGTGCTGGTTTATATACTAATGGTTTATCAGCTTTTGCACAATTAATAGCTAAATTTATTGCCTTATCTTATAATGGCAGTATTACTGAACAAGAAACAAGCCAAGCATTTTGATTTTATCCAGTATATTTTCTTATTAATGGTCCTATCATTATTTGAGGATTATTCAAGGTTGGATTTCGTTTTACTCTTTATACTATTATTTATTTGTTATTTCAAAACGGAATTAACTTTTTGTTAACATCAATTGATGTTCTTAAAAATTTTCAAGTTTTAGGTAATGAGCCATTAAAAGGTACTACAGATTATTGGCACTTAGTTTTACCACGTACTTTTATTTTTGCTGCTTTAGGTGGATTAATTTATGGTGCTGGTATTGGTATTTTATTTAAAACTGGTGGATCTAGTGGTGGTATGGATTTTATTAGTACTTATATTTCTATGAAACGTAAATATTCAATTGCTACTATTATTAGAAATACTAATATTATTATTGTTGTTATTGTTTTAATTCTTGATGGAACTTTTTTACAGAAAACTAGTCTTGTTGATAATTTTTTAGTTAGACCTTATTTTATGTCAACGCTTGTTTATATTTATGTAGCAGCTTTTGTTATGAATAGAGTTTATCCAAAATATATGTTGATGAGTGTCTTTATTATTTCTAATGAATTAGAGCAAATCCGTAATGATATTTATCGAAATAATTATTTACGTGGTGGTAATGTTTGAAATGTGAAAGGTTTGTATTCAGGTAATGAATATAAAATGATGATGACAACAATGTCATTATTAGAATATAATTTTTTTAAAACAAAAATAGTTCGAATCGATCCTAAAGTTTTTATGGTAGCAGTTCCTGCAAAATATATGCATGGTGGTAATGCAGGTAAACCTCCACAAAATGCACCTGTTAATATTACTGAAATTAATGATTTTTTAGAAAAAAACTAATAATATATATGTTATAATGTAATTAGTTTTATAATAATAGGTTTTTAGACTTCTAAATAGATTATTACATCTATAGTTAGTCTTTTTCTATTTTTTATAAAACAAAATTAGTTATAAACTATATTAAGAATTAAAAAAGAATGGAATAATTATGAAACATAATTTATCGCCAAAGGTTGTAAATGAGATTGTTAATAATATTCATACTGACTATAATAATAGTAGTAATCATTGATGAATTAAATTAATAAATAATCGTTTATGAATTAGTTTATGAATTATTACTACCATTATTGCTCTAATTGCTCTAATTGCTATTGGTGCTAGTATTGGTATTAACAAATCATCATTTATTAAAAAACCATTTACCATTATTAGTATTATTGGATTCATTGTTGGATTTTTTTTATTAGTACAGAGTTTTGTATTAAAAACTAAAATTCATGAAAAATTAATAGAAGAATTACCAATTATTAACTATTATCAATGAGTTATTAAAGATAATAATTCACAAATGAATTTAACAACTATTAGTGATTATTGAACAATTGAACCACAAGGAAATTTACCTTTAGATGAACAACCTAATTATTATAATTATTGCGAACAAGTAATGATAGGAAGTATTAATGGTCAAAATTTTAACTATGGAAGTATCATTAACCAAAAAGTTATGTATGAAACAAGTTCTGGATATAATAGTGCTGCTCAAGTTATTGAAACAGAAAAAATTACTTGTTATTATACACGTTTTGTTTATTACACAACTATTATTAGGAATAATAATTTTACAATGACATTAACACCACGTAATATATTTTCAAAAAAATTTCGTAGTAAAAAGAAAGTTCAATTAGAATCACATTTATTTGAAGATTTATTTGAAGTAAAATGTGATAATCAAATTAAATTAAGATTAATTTTAGAACCAAAAGTAATGAATTTACTTAATGAATTTGCTTATAGTTTAGGAAATAAGGATTTACCAGTTATTCACATAGAAAATGAACAATTAACATTAAGTTGAAAATATGAATTAGGAAAAAATCCTTATAATGATGGAAAAGGAAAATTGATGGTTTTACCCACTACTACTAATCTTGAAAAGTTTATTAATAAATTATTAGCAATGATTAGTAAAGATATTTTAAATTTAACGCAAGCACAAATGTGAGTTAATAGCTTACAATTATAATAATAATTTATATAAATTACTTTATAATAATTTAAAAATAAGGTAGATAAAATTATGAATAACTATCAATTATTAAAATCAAGTTGAAAATGATTTAACAATAAATATTTGATGCAGACGATCTTATGAATATTGTTAACAATTTGTTTGATTATTTGTGCAATTTTATGAGAAGTTAAAAGTAGTATTTTTAATAAAATTTTAACATTTGATTTTTTTAATAATGCTAGTATTACTGATGAAACTATTATTACTTTAAAAACTTATTTATATATTGCTATTTTTAGTAGTTGTATTGCAAGTAATACTTTAATATTTATTCAAATCAGATGTTGAATGAAAAAATATATTGAAAATAAATATAAGGTAATTTCAAATTTTGAAAATAATTTCTTTATTTTTAAAGCTTTATTAGTATTAAATGTTGCTAGAAACATTACTTATATTTTTTGTTTTACTAATGTTTTTACCACATTATTTGTTTTAACTTATTGATTTTGTTATTTTATTATTTATATTATTTTAGAAAAAATATTAGAAGAAAAAAATCAGATTCTTGGTAATCCTTGATGAAAAGATATAGAAAAACGATCATTATTTATTATTTTAGGTTTTGAAGTTTTATATTTAATTGTAAAAAATTCAATTTTGAATTTTACTAAGGGTGCTATTAACATTGATCAAGTTTTAAAGTACTTTATTCCCGCTAGTTCTTTAGCATTAATATTAGCAGTCTTTATTCAAAGTTTAGTTAAAAACGATGTTAAAACTATTTTAAAAAATATTAAAGATGTTAAAACCAAAGTTGATGATTTTAAAATATTTTATAATTGAGATTATAAAAATATCATTAGTGATTTTCTATTTGTTAAAGAAGCACCAATAATTATTCGAAATGAATTAAAACAAAAAGTATTAACTAATGAAGAAAAAAATAAAATATTTGAACTTTTACATGAAATTTATCAATTTCTAATATTTGTTGAAAAACAAAATATTAAAGTTAGTGAGTTGAAATATATTTATTATCATTTATTTTATGAAATAACAGATCGCGTTGAAATTTCACAAATTAAAAATAGAATTATTAATACAAAAAAGAAAAATTTGAAGATAATACTAAAAAAGTAGTGATTATCTAAGGAAGTTTATTATGAAAAAAATATTAAAAATTATAAGTGTTTTTGCATTTACTAGTATTACTAGTATTAATATTAGCGCATGTGATGTTTTTCACAATTCATCAGTTGATTATCAGCAATTATTAGAAGATGCTGCAAATTTAATTGCTAATAATACTTATCCCAATTTTACTAATTTTTTAAAACCCGAAAATAAAACTCATGTTTCTGATTTTAAAAAATTAATTGAAGACAATATTTGGAACTTGTTTAATACTGCTCCAGAAGATTTTAGTAAAATTACTTATGAAATTACTAATGGTCAAGATGAAATAAAAAAATTAATAGTACTAACATTAAAATTCATTTAACTATTTATAATAATTCTGCAGTAAAAGATTGTAGTTTTAATGCTAATTTTAGTCCATTACAAGATTATATAAATGAAAAATTAGAACCATTAGTTAATGGAACACAATATTTATCAATTAATAAAAAGGATAGTGGTGGATTTTATAATGATTTAGTTACTGCTGGTGCTACTTTTGAAAGAGAAGAAAAAAATCAAAAAGAACAATATTTAAGAAATAATTCAGATGCAGCTGAAAATTTTTGAAAATCATTTCAAGAGTGAATTCCTTCTGAAGAAGTGAAAAACCCTTTACTTGATAATATTTTAGTTCCATTGTTAAATTTTATTCCAAAAAAACCCGTTACTTGGTTAACTTTTGATAATTTTAAACCATATTTGTTAAATGCTGGTGGATATAATAATGTTATTGCTATTACTGGTAATAAAAAATTTGGTGATAAATATTATGATTATATAAAAATTGGATTAGAGGATAAAAATTCAAAGGATATTGCTTTTGGTAATAAATATGAAGGTTTAACTTTTATTTTTACTACTAATAGTTAATTAATAAATTTTTAGTTCCTTTTTGAAAAGATAAAAATTAATAATAAAAATTACTTTTATAACTATTTTTGTTTTAAAAAAATTAAAAAAATATAGACAAGTTATAAAACACATACTATTATTTTTTCATACCTTTTTAGGTTAAATAATATATGCGACTAAAAGAAGTAGTTTCACATAATAATTATATTACTGGAAGCTACTTTTTATTTTAAAAAAGTAGCAACTTAAAAAAAATATTATTATATATGAAAGAAGTGTTTAAAATGTCTCCTTTATTTATAGGTAATCAAAATCCTAATATTCGTAGAATGTCTGATGATAGTGCAATAAGTTTATTGGGTTCAAGTGGTGATTTTTCTAGCATATCTAATAGTAGTACAATATCTATTTTTGAAGAAACTGCTATTAAAGAAAACAAATATTTATCAAAAATAACTAAACTTTTAGGTAAAAATATTACTTTTATTGTTGCTCTTTCTGGTAATATCACTGCTCAAATGATAATTAGTACTACTGTTGCTAAAACACCATGAAATTGACAAACTATTAAGGATAGTTTGATATTTAGTGGTATACTTATTGGTTGTGATACAGCTATTGAACCTTTTATTTTTGATTCAATCGAAAATATTGAAAATTGAGTTATAGATAAATGAAAAAACAATGAAAATAATATTAATGTAGGAAAAGAAATAATAAAAGTTATTCCTTTCTTATTATTTTTAAGTTATTCTGGTGTAATTTTGGATAGAGCTTCTAATAATATTTTAAATAGTTGAATTTCAATGGAAATTCTTGAACAGACAACTATTGAATTTATTAGTTATGTGTTAAATATGACTTTTCATGGTGCAATCATTTCTAGGATAGAAAAAGTAATAAAATTAGGTTGAGAAAAAGTTAAAAGTTTATTTAATAACAATATTAATGATATAGAAAATCAACTTCTTAATAGTGAACAAAATAGTGATGAAAATAGTAATTTTTTTTATAAAAATATTTTACCATTATTTTTTATACCACCAATATCAATGGCTATAACATGAGGTACTGAGAATTATATATCTAATCAAGAATTTACTTGAAAAAAACTGTCAACAGATGCTCCAAAAGTTATTGGTGGTATAACTCTTTCTCTAGTTTCATCTTTACTTAATTGTATGGTTAATAAAGAAGGAATACCATTTCTTCCAAAACTGAGTACTGTTATAGATACTATTAAAAGATGAACTGGTTATCAACAAAATAATGGTAATATTGAACAATCAGTAACATCATGTCAATCCTCTATTAATGATTCTTGTTTAATAGATGTTTTTAGTGAATTAGAAAGTATTGAAGAATTTTCTAGTGTTATTGGACAATTATGTAATGAAGAAGAATGAAATTTTGAAAAATCAAAACTATCTTTTGAAAGTGATGAAGAATTTTTTGATGCTGTTGAAGAGTAGAAAGTAGATAGTAATTTTGGATCTACTACTAAGCCAAGAAATAACTATGGAACATTCAATAACTATTGTGAGGGTACAAATTCTTTGGATGGTGGAATTAGTAGTTCAATTCTTAAAACAGAGTTTGAACAATCATTTCTTTCAAAGCCACGCTCATTTACTATATAAAACAGTATATAGTAAATGTATAATAATATTTCTATATTATATAATTATGTGATTTTGAAATTTAATAAATCAAAAAAAGTATTTTAGTAAATTAAAGTACTTTTTTTATTGTATATTTATTTTTTCAATTATAAATTTAAATTGGGATTTAATCAAAATACCATATAATTCAATATTATTTTATACTTTTTTAAATTTACAATTGTTTATATTAAATAAAATTAAAAAAATTATATTTTTGATGAATCTTAATATTGGTACAAGGAAACTACTAATATAAATTAGAACTATTCTGATATTTTTATTTTTAAATTTAATTAAAAATCAGATTATAAAAAATGTTATTTTTAACATATATAGAAGGAGAAAAAATCAATGTATACTAGTGATGAAGAAAATATTTCTATAGAAGATTTACAAAAGCAACTAGAAAAAATTACTCAAGAAAAAGAGGAAGTTCAATCTAAATTAGATGAAACTAGTAAGGCTAAAGAAGAAGTAGAGTCTAAGTTAGAAGAAGCTAATAAAGAAATTGATAATGCTAATGATAATGAAAAAATAAAAGAATTAGAAATTAAATTAGAAGAAGCGAATAAAGAAAAAGAAAATATAAGTAAAGAAAAAGAGGAAGTTCAATCTAAATTAGATGAAACTAGTAAGGCTAAAGAAGAAGTAGAGTCTAAGTTAGAAGAAGTTAATAAAGAAAAAGAAAATATAAGTAAAGAAAAAGAGGAAGTTCAATCTAAATTAGATGAAACTAGTAAGGCTAAAGAAGAAGTAGAGTCTAAGTTAGAAGAAGTTAATAAAGAAGTATCTAAATTAAAAGAAGAAATTAAAAACTGTAGTGATAATGAAAAATTACAAGAACTAAAAAATAAGTTAGAAGAAGCTAATAAAGAAATTGAAAAATTAAGAAAACAATTAAATGAAAAAGATAATAATGAAATAAAACCTAATCCTAAAATTGAATTATTAAAAGAGAAATTAGAAAGACTTGAAAAGAAATTAAATGAAAAGGAAAAAGAAATTCAAAATATTAAAAATGATCCAGAGTCATTAGAGGACTTAGAAGCTAATATAGAAGAAAAAGAAGCTATTGAAAAACAAATCAATAGTGTTAAAAAACAATTGGAAATTTTAATAAAAGAAAAAAAATAAGATTCATTTAATTAATTGTCAAATTTTACAAGAGCAATTAAAAGAAATAAATGAAAAACTTGATAATTGTCAATCTAATGAAAAAAATGATAATAGTCAATGTTGTGAAACAATTAATAAAAAAATGGATCAACTTCTAAATTATAATAATGATAAATCTATGAAAGAAATTGAGAAATTAAACAAAAATATTGAAGAAAAGAATAAACAAATTAAAGAATTAGAAGCAAAAATAAATAATAATAATACTAATAGTCAAGAAATTAAAGATAAGTTAAGTGAATTAGAAAATAATAAAAATAATTTAATTAAAGAAAAAGAACAATTTGTAAAAGATGCTGATTATGATAAAGCAGCTAAAATTGATAAAGAAATTAAAGATTTAGAACAAAAACAAAAAGATTTAGAAAAAGAACTTTTAGAAAATAATAAAAAAGAACTTGAAAAAAAGAACTTCAAGAAAAAATAATTAAAATTCAATCAAAACTTGAACAAATAAAAAAAGAAAAAATAGATTTAGAAGAAAAGATAAATAATAATAGTAACAATAATATTTGTTCTAAAGAAGAAGTTATTGGTGAATTTACTATTACAAAGGTAACCACAATTGAAGAATTTAATAGTACTAATAGTATTAGAGAAATGATTGCTAATAAAATAAAAAATCTTTATCCTAGCGCTGTTATTAATGAAGATTACAAAATTGAATTTGAAAATTTAAGTACTAATGATATTGTACAAGGAAAAGAATTAAAAATAAAAATTAAACCAACAAAAAATAGTAAAGTAAAAGAAGAATTAAATTTTATAGTTAAAATTAATTATAAATATGATGCCGAAGAACAAAAAAGAGCAGCAACTGGTATTTTAAGAAAAGCAATACCCACAGAATTTTGAAATGATAGAAAAAATAATAAATATCTTGCAATTTGACGTGCTGAAGGTCGATATGCAGCAGTAGCATCAATGATTCAAAATGTTAGACCATTACCTATATTATTAAGCGAACCTCATTTTGCAAGTAAAATTATAGTTGAAACATTTGCAGCTAGTTATTGAACTAATTATCATACACAATTTTGAGGATTATGAGTAAATGCTGATAATGGTTATTGACCTCAATATACTACTATACCTAGTTCAGATGATACTAATAAGATAAAAAATGTTAAAATTCTTTCTGAATTAAATAATACTTATTTTAATAAATTATTCTTTGTTATTGAAAAATATTTAAATGATTCAGGTATTAAATGTCGTATTTCTAAAAAAGCAGTAAAAGATTGATATTCTAGTTTATATTTATATGGAGTTGGAAATATTCAATTTAATAATCAATATGACGATTATGATAATGGCAAAAAACGACAATATTATATTCAAGTTAATTTTGATGTTTTATTCTTTGATAATAATGATTCTTCTTCAGATATTTCACAAGAGTTTTCTGGAGTAGTATTTACTTTAATTGATGAATTAGATTTATATTCTTAACAACTAAAAAAACAAAATAAAATAATTAAGTAAATTTACTTAATTATTTTATACTGTCAATTCAGTTATTTTTATTTAATAGAAGTAGTTCAACCACGTGTTCTTTTAACTGCTTCTTGTCAACCCTTATAAAAAGTTTCTGCTTTTTTTTCTGTCATCATTGGTTTATATTCTTTTTCAATTTTATTTATTTTTTTAATATCATTAATATTTCAAAATCCAATTGCAAGTCCTGCTAAGTAAGCAGTACCCATTGCTGTAGTCTCAGTATTTTTAGGTTTAATTAAATTAGTACGACTAATGTCACTTTGGAATTGCATAATATATGAATTATTACTTGCTCCACCATCAACTTTAATCTTAATTTTTAAATCTTTTAAATCTTTATTTAATTTAACATCTGCTTGCATTGCCAGAATAACATCTTGTGACTGATAAACTAATGATTCAATGGTACCTTTAACAATATGTTCACGTTTCGTACCACGTTCTAAACCAAATATAGCACCACGTGCTGTTGAATCTCAATAAGGGGCACCCAAACCAACAAAAGCAGGTACTACATAAATACGTTGTTCTTCTTTAGGATCAACAATTTGTGAATATCATAGACTTTCATCGGAACGATATAACATTCGTAATTGATCACGTAAAAATTGAACAGCAGCTCCTGCAATAAAAACTGAACCTTCTAAAGCAAAAACTGGTTCTTCGCCTGATATTTGATAAGCAATAGTGGTTAGTAAACCTTGTTTTGAAAAAAGAGGAGTATTTCCAATGTTCATTAAAATAAAACAACCAGTACCATAAGTATTTTTGATTTCACCAGGTGTTAAACATAATTGACCAAATAATGCAGCTTGTTGATCACCAATTGCAGCAGTAATAGGAATTTCTTGCTCATCATTTTGGAATAACATTCCTTTATAAGTAGTTCCAATTTTACCTGAACTGGGAACTACTTCTGGTAGCATATTTTTAGGAATATCAAATAATTCTAGTAATTCTTCATCTCATTTTTTAGTATTAATGTTGAATAACATTGTTCGTGAAGCATTTGTAATATCAATAACATGTTTAGTTTTTTCAACATTATTTTCAATACCATTTGTCATTTTATAAATTAATCAACTATCAATAGTACCAAAAGCTAGTTTTCCTTTTTTTGCTAATTCACGTGCATTTTTAACATTATCTAAAATTCATTTTATTTTAGTAGCAGAAAAATAAGAATCAATTAGTAAGCCGGTTTTTTTATGAATTTTTTCTTTTCATCCTTTTTTTGTTAACTCTTCACAGTAATCTGCTGTTCTGCGATCTTGTCAAACAATAGCGTTATAAATTGGTAAACCTGTATCACGATTTCATACTACTGTTGTTTCACGTTGATTAGTAATACCAATTGCTTCAATTTGATTAGATTTAATATTACTTTTATTTAAAGCTTGTTGCATTGTTGTTAATTGATTATTTCAAATTCCAAGTGCATCATGTTCAACTCAACCTGATTGAGGGGGGTAGTGCTGAGGTATATCAATTTGATGGATACCAGTAATTTTTCCTTCTTTATCAATAATTAAAGTACGACAACTAGATGTACCTTCATCTAATGCCATAATATATTTTTTTTCTTCTGACATATTATTTATCCTTTCTGTACTTTTATTAAAGTATTTCAATTACTTGAATTAAACCACCAGCAATAATTGCTCCTAAAATTGGTCCAATAACAGGCACTGGAGCATATTTTCAATCAGAACTTCCTTTATTTGCTATTGGTAAAATAGCATGAATAATTCTTGGTCCTAAATCTCGAGCTGGATTAATAGCAAAACCTGTTGGTCCACCAATAGCAAGTCCAATAACCATAACACCAATACCAACAGTCGCAGGTCCAGTAATAAACGCAGAACCACTATTAAATATTTTATAATTAATAACTAAATTTTTAATACCAATAGTAGCACAAACAATCATAACTAGCATAAATGTTCCAATAATTTCTGTTATAGTATTTCAAATATAACTACGTTCGGCTGGGGCTGTTGCAAAAGTTGCTAAAATTTTATTATTATCTTCAGTAATGTTATATTGTTTAAAATATGCTAAGTAAACAACTAATTGTCCTAACATTGCACCTAAAAATTGAAATAAAATATAAAATGGAATATAAAGGAAGTTTTCCCCAATAAAAGCTGTTTTTTTATTAGCAACTCATAATCCAATAGTAACAGCTGGATTTAAATGTGCTCCTGAAATTCCACTTAACATTGCAGCAATAGCAACAGCAAATCCTCATCCAGTACAAATAACAAGCCAACCGCTATTTTCTCCATTTGTTTTTTTTAATAAAACGTTAGCAACAACACAATTTCCTAGTAAAATTAGGATAAATGTGCCAAATAGTTCACCAATAATTACTTGTGAGACTTCTGACATAATATTTTCCTCCTTAAATTAAATATTTTTTATCATATTTGCTACTAGTAAAGCAATTGCTGGTGCTGAACTTAGACCTGGTGATTTAATACCAGCAACATTAATAAAGTTAGGATTATTACTAGCAAATTTTATGAAAAAATCATCAGTTTCAACACAAATTGCTCGTGAACCACTAATTACTTTACAAGTTTTATTAATATTTAAAGTTGGAATAATTTTTAGACCAATTTTATTAATAAGTTCAATATCTTCAATTGTAATTAATCTAGTATCACTTTTCGGTACATTTTCATGAGAAGTAGGACCCACCAAGATATGACCATCAAGCATTGGGGCAACTATTACTCCTTTACCATGAATAGTAGGTATCATAAATAGAATGTGATTATTTATAATATGATTTTCGGTTTTTTCAAGAATACAATACTGTCCTCTTCTAGTTTTTAAAGTGAAATCTTGACAATTTATTAACTTTGCAATATCATCAGCATAATGACCAGCAGCATTAATAATATATTTTGAAGTAAAAGTTACTTTTTTTTGCTTATTTAAACAAGTAACTCGAAAACCTGAATTTAATGTTTCAATATTAATTACTTGATGATCAACTTTTAGTTGTCCTTTATTTTTAATCATGCGATTAATTAAAGATTGTGTTAATAATACTGGATCAACAGCATATGAAGCAAAACAAAGTAGTGCACTAGTAACTTTTGGATTAACATTAGGTTCTAATGAAATTACTTCTTCTCTTGTTAATATTGATAATTCTTTTTTAGCAAGACCATTAGTAATACCGCGTGCATATAATGTTTGTATTTCTGAGTTTTCTTCTTTGCTAAAAGCAAGTATTAAAGAATCAATTTTTTTTCATGGAAAATCTAAATTTTTAAATCAATCATTTTCATATAATTTTCTGCCCTCTAGATTTAATTTAGCATTTAGTTTTCCTGGTGTTGGATCAAATCCACCATGAATGACTCCAGAATTTCCTTCTGATGTTTCTTGGGCAATTCTTAAATTTTTTTCTAAAATAACTACTTTTAAGTTTCTTTTTGATAATTCATCACTAATAGCAGCACCAATAACACCAGCACCAATAGTAATAACATCAAAATCAAATTCCATTACTTTCACCTCTCTCTAAACATCATTAAGAACAAAAGTTCTATCTGTGTATAGTTTAATTATAATATATTTTTTTATTATTAACTTAATTCCAAATATTAGGTTAATTTTTAGACATTTTTAAATGAGATTTTATTAAAAAAATAAGAAAAATTTGTGTTATATTATAAATAACTATATAAGTTCAATATCGTTATAATTTTAATGAGTATATATAAAAAGATATCTAATTATTAAAATTGTATTATTTAAAAGGTAGGTATATGAATGAAACAATTACTAATGACATTAAGTACATTAACAACATTAATTTTAACAAGTAATACTATTATTAATAGTATTAATGATAATATTGTTAATAACAGTAGCTTAACAAATAAATCATCAATAAAGAATTCTACAAATTCATTATTTAATAATCAATGAAATGTTTTAGATACTAGTGATTGAATTACTAACCAATCAATAACTGATTATAAGTTTTACAGTTATGATACTTCAGCATTAAAAAATTATACTTTTGCCAATGCTCAAAATACTTTTTTAGTAGATACAACAGGTAATCTAGTTTATAATACCAAAGTCATTGTTCCTGATAAAGATAAATCAGATATTGAAAATACTAAACAAGAAATGAATAATACTAAAAAAGTAACTACTATTAAAGATACATATAATCCATATAATAAAAGTAAATATAGTACTTCTTATTTTAGTGGTGATAATCAAGATTGAAAGTTAATTCAGCAAGGTGGAATTGAAAAACACATTGATATTTCACAACAAGCAGGTGCTGATAAAGTTGAACATAGTGATAATTTAAGTGAAACATTGGGTCTATATTATATTGCTAAAGCAACATTATCTAATAAAATTGATAGAACGATTGCTCAATAATTAGCTAATTATTTTATTAGTCAAAGTAGTTTAAAAGAACAAATTAATAATGAATTAGTTACTAAAATTATTGATTTAATTATTGATAATAAAGATATTTATAATTTTATTTATAATCTACCATTTAATATTAGCGACAAAAACTATTCATTAAACTATATTTTTGATAATGATAATATTACACAAAATGTAAATTTTAATTATACTACTAATTATAATGGAACAGATTCTACAAATGTTTATAATAGTGAGCAAAAAAATATATTTTCAAATTGAACTAACTATGCTAAATCTTGGGATGACTTTACTACTTTATTTCCTAGTATAAGCTTTGATAATAATTCTTTTATTTCTGCTGGTGATTCAAGTCAAAGTACTCAAAAACATAATATTAAAATTAGCACAAAAGATATAACAGAAGCGATTGATAATTCTGCTAAAATTCAAAATAATTTTTCTGTAAGTGGTTTTATGTGACATGCATATATTAATTCATCTGTTTTTATTTGACATGATTTTTCTGGTATTTATATTAAATTTTGAATTGGTGAAGATTCATTTTTTTATAATGATAGTCTTACTTTTTCTATAGTATTAGATAAAACTACTTTTAATAATTCAATGAATAGTTAGTTTATATTAAAAGAATGTAAATTTGAAAAATATTTATTTAATAATAAATTATATTAGAAAATTAAACTATTATTTATTCAAACTCTGATTTAGGAAATACATATTTATCGATAGCTTTTGCAACACCACCACAAGTATTTTTACTAGTAACATCATATGCTATTTCTTTTAAATTAGGATGAGCATTTTGCATTGCAATACCATATTTAGCCCACTTTATTAATTTATAATCATTCATACCATCACCACAAGCTAGTACTTGGTCAGGAGTAATATTTCATTTTTTGCATAAAAATTGTACAGCAGCAGCTTTATTAACACCAATTGGATTAATTTCGATAACACTATGAGAAGAAGTAGCAAGTTCTAAATCTTTTATAGTATTTAATTGTTCTAAAATTGGATTAACTTGTTTTTTCTTTTTACAAAATAATAAAATTTTATACATACCCTCATCGGTATTCTCATCAATTTGTTTAGTTGGTAGGTTATTAAAATTTTCCATAATTTTAACTTTTAGTGATCTGCGATTAATTAAGCCTGTTTTATTATCGGTACTATATCCTCACATTGCTAAATTATTTTTATTAGCAAATTTAACTATTGTTTGTATTTGCTCTTTTGTTAATGATTTTTCATACAATATATCTAATCTATTATCATTAGTAATATCAAGGATGTTACCACCATTATAACAAATAATATGACCGGTTTTTTCGTGCATTAAACATGCTTTTGCAATATCAATGGTTGAACTTGGTGCTCTTCCTGTTGCAATAATAACTTTAATATTTTTTTGATATGCTTTTTGAATTGCAATTAGATTTTTAGGATGAATTTTTCATCTACTTTTTAGTAAAGTTCCATCTAGATCAAGAACAATTAATTTAATAGCCATTATAAATACCTTATTTTCCCATTTCTTCGATAATATTAGTCATATCTTTTTCAGAAACTAAACCAAAAGTTTTTTTAACTTCTTTTCCTTCTTTATTAAAATAAATTAATGTTGGAATTGATTGAATTTCATACTCTTTTGCTAGTTCTTTAGCTTTGTCAACATCAACTTTAATAAAATTAATATTTTTGTGTTTTTCGTCATTAGCAACATTTTCAAATCTCGGCCCTAACATTTTACAAGGACCACATCATTCTGCTGAAAAATCAATTACTGTTATTTTTTTTGATTGTAAAAGTTGTTCAACTTCTTTTATAGAATTAATATGTTGTATTTTGCTTTCATTATGCATGTGTTCACTACCTTTTCTTTTAATTTATTTTATGGTTTAATTCTATCATTAGTTTTAATTTTTAAAACATTAAACGATAAAATAATTTTTTTAATTTTAGTTATTACTATATAAATATTTATAATTTTTTTAGAATAAATTCATAAGAAAATTGTAAATTATTTTGTTTAAAATTAAAGAAATATCTTTTCAATTTTAGAATATATCTGTTATAATCTGAAATATATAGGTTAGGACTAAACAATTTGAGAAGGGGATAAATAAATTATTAGTATATTTTATAAAACTGTTTAATAAATAAATGTAAATGAATTTTAAAGGTGTAGAGTTAATATTTATTTATGGTATTTCAAAAAAATAGTTTGGTATAGAGTTATTTTTTAATTTTTAATATTATTTATTTTTCCACAAAAACAAAAATTGTAAAAACCTATGTGTTAAAGTATGTTTATATTAAGTTTTTAAGAGCAGGTTATTTGGGTTACTATAATTTATGCATCCTTTTAGAAGGAGAGTAAAAAATGTCTGTTTTTAATAGACTTGCATGTGTTTTTAAGCCACCTGCAAAAAAAGAAATTTTTAGTGAAGACTTAAAGCAAGTTAATAAAAAATTTATTATTTTACGTAATCAAGTTTTTGGTTTTAGCATTTTATCATATATTCTTTACTACTTTACTCGTCAAGCGTATACAGTAGCGGGTTCTGCTTTAGAAAGCAATGGTAGCATAACTAAAATGGAGTATGCTTTAATGGGAACAATTTTTGCGGTTGTTTATGGTGGTGCTAAATTTATTATTGGAAATGTCGCTGACCGTAGTTCAGGAAGAGTAATCATGATTGTTGGATTATTTGTTTCTTCTATTTTAAATATTATTATGGGTGGTGTAGTTGCTTTTGCTGGAACTAAAATTAGTGTTGGCCCATTTGTAATGATGTTGAGTTTGATTGCGATGTTGGCTGTTTTCCAAGGTATGGGTTGACCAGCTACAGCTAGACTATTTTCTCATTGATTTACTGATAAAGAACGTTCAGGACGTATTGGAATTTGAAACTCAGGACAAAATATTGGTGCTGCTTTATTACCAGTTGTTGTTATTTCTTTAGTAACAGTACTTGATCCGGGTGGAACAATTTATGGTTTATATTTTTGAATTCCTAGTATTTTTGCTTTAGCTATGATTCCATTATGTTTATGAGGATTACGTGATCGCCCCGAAGCAGAAGGGTTACCTACTGTTGAAAAATGAAAAGGTGTTCTAGAACATAAAGAAGAAAAAGCAGAACTTAATTGAAAAGAAATTTTTGTAAAGTATATTTTAAAAAATAAATTTTTATGAATATTAGCATTTGCTAATATTTGAGTATATGTTGTACGACAAGGACTGGCAGGATGAACATTAATTTTAATGAAAGATGTTCATGGTTTAGATTTAAAACATAGTAAATGATTTGCTGCCTGTTTTGAATTATCTGGTTTATTTGGTGGTATTTCTGCAGCATATTTTGCTAAGTGATTTTTTAATAATCGTAAAGCACCATTAATGATATTTGGATTATTAATTGCACTTTGTGGACTGGTTTTATTGCAAGTTGCTCCTCGTGGTAATATGCCTATGCTTATTACTGCTTTAATGATTGCTGGTTTTGGTGTTTATATGCCACAAGCAATGATTGGTGCTACTGCTATTGAACTAACAAATAAGAAAGCAGCTGCTACTGCTTCAGGATTTACAGGATTATCTGGTTATTTTCTTGGTGATGCTCTTTTTTCAAAAGTAGTAATTGCTGGTATTGGTAATGAAAACTGAGATTATGTATTTTATTACTTTTATGGTTGTATTGTTGCTGCTATTATTTCATTAGCTTTACTATGAACAAAAAATCAAGATAATAAAATATTATAAAAATATTATTAAATTAGCACCCTTATTATGGTGCTAATTTTTTTATTTAAAATGATATTTTAATAATAAAATTAATAAAATTTTATTGATTTTCAAAGTTGCGGTGTTATAATAAATTTAATTAAATTAAGTAACGTTTTTCTTTTATTTTGTTTATAGTTATATTTTATATAATTATGTGTTATTATATTTTTGTATTAATCAATTAATCAATAATTAACTATTTAAGCATTTATGCTTCACTCGAAAGGTAGTTTTTTTTGTTATGCAACAAGATTTTTATATTAAAAAGGTTTTTTATGCTTGTTATGTGAAAAATATAGTGTTACCTATTTCATTTTTGAGTAATATTGGAAATAAAAAAGGTAAATGTTATGTTGGTAATAAACAAAAATTGAAAAATAGTACTGTTCGTGCAAAAAATAATTTAATTCAAAAAGCATTACATAATTTTTATGATAGTAAAATAATGAGTTTTGTTACTTTAACCTATAAAGATAATATGCAAGATATTAAAAAGGCTAAAAAAGATATTGGCTTATTTTTTATTAAATTAAAAAAATGATGAAATGACCCTAAACGTTTAAAATATTTAGGTGAATTAAAGTATTTTTATGTTTATGAATATCAATCTCGTGGAGCAGTTCATTTTTATATAGTTTTTAATAGAAAAGTACATAAAAGTATGTTATTAGAATGATGAACTCATGGTTTTAGTGATTTAAAAGTAGTTAAAAAAGGAACTAATGAATTTGTTATTAAATATTTAGGAAAATATGTTACAAAAGCATTTGATGATGTTAAGTCTTTAAATCAAGTGGATGTAGGCATTAAAGCATATGCTTTTAGTCGTAATTGTAAAAATCCTATTGTAATTCGTGGTATTAAGAAAATAACAATTCAAGATATAATTAAAGCAAGTTTTAATGCTACAAATGTGTTTTATTTTAAAACTCCAAAAGATAGTGATGGTAATACTATTTTAACTGGTGGTATTATTGAAAGTACTGTTGTAAATGATTATTTTAAGGATTATGAAGATTATGAACGTTATTTATATTTAAGTGCTTTATCACATAAATACTATTTACGAACTAGTGAAATTGGCTATTTAATTCATAAAGATAAAGATGTTTTAACTTGGTTAGATAAAGTATTTGGTGATAAGGTTGAAAAAATAATTTTTGGTAATAAAAAGTTAAATTAAATTTTAATTATAATACTTGTATATATATATATATATATATATAATGTTATTTGTAATTATGCTTTTATTCGAGTGAAAGTATAATTACGTTTTTTTATACTTTTTTTATTTTTTATGTTATTATTTATACAAATATTTATTTGCTTAATGATTGCGTTAATGTAACGAGTTAATAGTAGTAAAGGGTTGTTAAGAGTAAATATTTAACTATTACAATTGTTTAAGCAATTTCACTCGAAGGATAATTAAATATTTATTTTTTTTAGTTATTTCGATTGTTTAAACATAATAGTTTTATTAAAGACAATTTAATATTTTTACGTAATGTATTTATATATTTATATGATTTTTTTAAAAGAAGGAGAGGCATACCTCGGTTCTATTAAATTAAAATTCAGGTTAAGTATGTAGGGTAATTTATTCTTTTTCCTATTCGAGTGGGATTTTTTTTATATTTATTAATTTTATATTTATTAAAAATCAAAAAAAATAAAAAGGTTAATAAAGCAATATTAAAGGTTGGTTCCAACCAGAACCTTGGTTGGTGGAACCATGGGCTTTAGCCCATTGGGGTAGGTTGCGAAGCAACTAGGGGCAACGCCCCTAAGAACTTGAGACACACAAAATTATTGGTTATTAGCCTACTAGTATTATTTTTTATTTTTACTAAGTAGTTTTTTTATGTTTTTTTGTAATGTCTTAAAGGAAAAATATATTGTTATTTTAAAATAAATCTAGTTATATATTCTTATTTTTTATTTAATGAAATTACAATATATTATTTATGGGGTTTTTCTTTTACATATTGATAGAAAAAATGAAATTTAGTTGATTCAATTATTCTTTGTAAGTAAAACAATAATTTCTTATATATAAAAAATATATATTATGAACTTTTAGTTTTAATTTAAATAGTTCTCTTAAAAAGAGATATTGGAATAAAATCAAGAAATATAAGCAAATTGAATTAATATAGAAACATATAAATAGAACATTTAACATAAATATTAAAATTTCAAAATAAAACCTATATTTCTTTAAAAAGAAAATGAAAATATTATGTTAATTTTAAAATATGTTTAAAAAATCTTTGGAAACTTTTCTCAATCTTTATGCAATAAAATTTTAATTATACATAATAGAGAAAACGTGTTATTAATATAAGTTTAAAAAGGAAAGAAGCAAAGACAAATGTGTCCAATAAATGGTAATAGTGCCAGTATAAGAAATCAAAATATGGAATCTTTAGTGGTGGGAGTAGAAAATAATAATGAAATAGTTATTACTAAAACTAAAAAAATTATTGCAGAACTTGCAAATATTAATTTAAGAATTCATTATTATACCAATTACATTAATCAATATTGAAATAGTGATGAACAAAAATATAAAAATAAAGCAAGAATATATTTTGATGATTTAGGAGAAATTTATGAAAATTTACCAAAATTTATTAAAAAAGAAAGTGAAATAAGTTCAAATAATTGTTGTTGAAAAACTATTGAATATTTATCTTCTCCAATTGTATTATTAACAGGTATTTCAATTAGAGTAGCACAAAGATATTTTTCAATAGCTGTAGTATCAGAAAAGTCTATAATAGGTAAAACTTTTATAGAACAATTAGAAATATTAGGCAAAGGAATGTGAGAATCATTAAAAATTCCTGAAAATTATGCTATGGCTGGTGTTGATACACTTACATCTTATTTTTTATCTTACTATCCATTTGGATTAAAAAGTATTATTGATTTATTACCTTCAAATCAATTAACACAAAAAAAGAATTAGATGAATATTTACCACTCGAAATTATTATTAATAAATTAGAAAAACATTTAGAATTTAAAGAATATGAAAAATTAAATAAAATTAATTCGAACTTAGATAATTTGTGTACTAATTTGTTAACAATTATCAAAAAACATCATGTAATAAATCATATTAAAGATGAATTAAAAAATATTGATTTTAATGATGAATTTACTTTTGAAAAATTTAATTCTTTAATTAGTGCAGAAATCAGTAATGATTTTTTAAAAGAACTTTTAAATGAATTAAGTGAATTATCAAAAACTGATTTAAAAAATGAAGACTATTCTATTAAAGAAATTATAAAAAATAGTTTATCCAATACTAACTTTTTTTTAACAACATTATTAATAAATCATTTAGTTATTACTGTTTCTTCTGCTTATACTGCTGAAACATTAACATGAGAATCTTATACAGAAGATATAGTATCAATTAATAATATTATTTCAACTATTGTTCGTGCTACAGTAATGAGATTTGTTAATGAATATTTTATTAAAAATGCATTAAATACAATTTTTGAACCAGTAAAAAATTATTTTTGCCCTCAAAATAATGATCATACATTGCTACAATCATTTAAAAATTGAGTTAAAAATCAAAATAAATTAAGTCAATTAGGAGTCTTTATCGTTAGTTTTCTTTTTATTAGCGCTATTACTAATGCTATTAAAACTTATGCAGCAGATGTTACACAAAATAAAGGAGATTGAAAAAAAGCTTGAATTCAATTTAAAGAAACATTTCCAAAATTAGGAATGGTATTATCAGCACTTGGTGTAACTAGTTCTGATTTATATAATTTAACAAATAAAATGAAACCAGCTTTTAAATTAATATATAAGCAAGAAGAGCAACAAAAGATTATTGATGAAGTATTATCTGAATTACCAAATATAATAAATCAAGCAAATGGGAATGCTGCTAGTGATGGAAGAGATTTTCTTACTAGAAGAATAAATGGTCATATTAATAATATTAATGAATGAGATGAAAATGATGTGCAAGATATAAATAACTCAGATAGAGAATCTCTTATTCCTAATAATAATCATAATCATGATCGTTCTCTTATCCAATGCGTAACTATCTAATTATATTAATATAGTGAAAAGATTCCTACTTTTAATTTCATTAAAAGTAGGAATTAATATATGAAAAATATTTAAAAATATTAAAATCATTTTTATTTATAAAAAGTTTAAATTATAATAAATATTTTATACAATATTTCATTTTTTTATTATAATTTAGTAGACTATTAATAAACATATTTTATAAGGAGTGAAATATATATAATGTTAAAAATGAAAGGTATTGGTGCTAGTAATGGCATTGCTCTAGCCAAAGCATTAATCTTAAAACATGAAACTATCAAAACTAATCCTAAAAAAATTAATGAAAAAGAAATAGAAGGAGAAGTTAAAAAGTTACATGATGCTTTAAAAATAGCAGGTAATGAAATTAAACAACTCATCCAAAATACAACAAAAACTTTGGGTGAAGAAAAAGCCGCTGTTTTTGAAGCTCATTTTTTAGTAACAACTGATCCAGTATTAATTGAAGATACTGAAAAGTTAATTAAAGAAGAAAAATATAATGCTGCTAATGCTTTAGAAAGTACTGCTAATAAAGCAATTGCAACATTGCAAGCAATGGATGATGATTATTTTCATGAACGTGCTGCTGATGTTATTGATGTTCGTGATCGAATTTTACGTAAAATTTTAAATATTAAAACTATTGATTTAAGTGCAATTAAAGAAGAAACAATTATTGTTAGTCATGATCTAACACCTTCAGAAACAAGTCAATTGAATCCTAAGTTTGTTAAAGGATTTTTATGTGATATTGGTGGTAGAACTTCTCATGCAGCAATTATGGCTCGTAGTCTTGGTATTCCAGCAGTTCTTGGGTTAAAAAATGTTATTACAAAAGTAAAAAATAATCAATTTTGTGTATTAGATGGTAATACTGGTGAAATTGAAATTGATTTAAATAGTAGTGAAAAAAATAAATGAGTTGCTAAACAAAACGCATGAATTGAAGAACAAAAAGAATTATTAGTATTTAAAGGTAAATTAACTAAAACCAGTGATAATCATGAAGTAAAGTTAGAAGCAAATATTGGTTCACCTAAAGATATGATTAAAGCAATTGAATATGATGCACAAGGAGTAGGACTTTTTAGAAGTGAATTTCTTTATATGGAAAGTAGTGATTTTCCAAGTGAAGATATTCAATTTGAAGAATATAAAAAAGTATTGTCTGCTACTAAACATAAAGTTGTTATTAGAACTTTAGATATTGGTGGTGATAAAGAATTATCATATTTAGATTTACCAAAAGAAATGAATCCTTTCCTTGGTTATCGTGCCATTCGTTTGTGTTTAGATCGTAAAGATATTTTTAAAACTCAGTTACGTGCTTTAATTCGTGCTTCAGCTTTTGGTAAATTAGCTATTATGTTTCCAATGATTGCTACTGTTGAAGAATTTAAAGCAGCTAAATCATTATATGAAACTTGCAAAAAAGAATTAATTAAAGAAAAAGTTAAAGTTAGTGATGATATTCAAGTTGGAATGATGATTGAAATTCCAGCAGCAGCAGTTAATGCAGAAATATTTGCTAAATATGCGGATTTCTTTTCAATTGGAACTAATGATTTAATTCAATATAGTTTAGCCGCTGATCGTATGTCAGAAAAAGTGTCTTATTTATATCAACCATATCATCCATCAATTTTACGTTTGATTAAGATGACAATTGATGGTGGACATAAATATAATCGTCCTGTTGCCATGTGTGGTGAAATGGCTGGTGATAAAATTGCTGTTCCACTACTAGTTGGTCTAGGGCTAGATGAATTTTCAATGTCTGCATCTAGTGTTTTAGAAACTAGAAAAATTATTAGTACTTTAAATAAAAAGGATACAGAAATATTAGCATCAAAAGCATTACAATGTGAAACCAATGAAGAAGTTAAATCATTAGTAGAAAAATTTTTATCAAAAAAATAAAAATATTATTTATTTTTAAAGTTACATTATTTAATGTTAAAATTATAAACATCTAATTTACATAATTTTGAGGAGAATCGACATATGTTTTTCAAGAAAAAAAAACAATTACCTTTATTAATTTATGCACCAGTTACTGGTAAAGTTATTAACCTTAGTAAAGTTGAAGATCCAGTATTTGCTCAGGAAATGTTAGGGACTGGTTTTGCTATTATCCCTGAATATAAAGGTAAAGATGGAGTTGAATTTGTATCACTATTTGATGGAAAATTAGCAACAGTATTTAATACAGGACATGCTTATGGTATTAAAGATGTAAATACAGGTATTGAATGTTTAGTTCATATTGGTATTGATACTGTTGAATTAGCTGGTAAGGGCTTTGATATTAAAGCTGAACAAGGTAAACCAATTAAAAAATCAGAAGTAATTGTAGTTGCTAATTTACAAGAAGTTAAGAATAAAGGTAAAAAAGTAACAACACCAATTGTTTTCATTAATGAAACAATGGAAGGTTATGTTGTAAAGCAAGTAGTAAAAGATGATGAACAAGTAACGGTTGGTCAATTAATTGCTGAAGTCACTAAGAAGTAAATATTTTTATTAAAACAAAACCATTTAAGGTTTTGTTTTAATAAAAATAAAATTAATTTGATAAAATATTAGTAAGTATTTATATATTATTGGAGGGTATCATTTATTATGGATAATTTTTGGCAACATTATTGATGAGCAATACTTATCGTAGTTTTAGCTATGTTAATAATACTTTATATTTTATATAGAATTTATCAAATTTTCCATATTGATTATCACTGAGAACTGAATCATCATTTTCCACAATGAAGTAACGAGGGAATCATTACTAGGGATAACTATTTTTTACATACTGAATTTAAATTTGTTGATAATAGTAAATATATTATTATTGGTATTCATGGTATGGGTGCCTCTTTAACAGACTTTAAAACAGCTGCTAAGTTTTTTACTAAACATGGTATTTCATTTTTAAGTTTTGATCAACGAGGTTGAGGAGAAAATGAAAAATGAAAATATCATACTTTTGGAACAACTATTAATGATATTAAAGATATTATAACGGTTTTGAATGAACGTTATCCTAATAAAAAAATTTTATTAATGGGTGAATCATTAGGTTCTGCATTAACAGCATTAGCAATTAAAAGATTACCAAAAATGATTGATGGTGCAATTTTAACTAATTTTGTTACTAAGAAACAAATATTTAAAATAAAACCTTCATTAGTTTGTCATGCAATTTGAGGATTTCTATTTTATAAACATCATCCATTACCTATTACTTTTGATATGGAAACAATTTCTATTAATTCTAATTATATTAAAAAAGGGAAAATTAGAGCAATGACTAATATGAAATTTACATTATTATTTTCCTTACAAGCACAAAAATTAAGTAAACAAGTACCAAAAAATCTTAATAGTGCTAAATGTCCGGTTTTGATTGTTCAATCTGCAAAAGATATATTTGCTGATTTTGATAAAATTGCAAAAAATAATAAACGTTGAAGACAAGGGATAACTTATAGTTTTTATGAAGAAGGTAATCATGCAATTTTAAATGAACCCAATATTAATATTATTTTAGAAGATATTTTAACTTGAATAGAAAAAGAACATCTATAATGATTATTTATGATATTAGATCAAAAAAATAATTAGAAAATTTAAAAATAGTAAATAATAGTTGATTGCGTAATTTTTATTTTATAGTTATAATAGTATTTATAATTTAATAATTGTTCATACCTAGTATAGTTAAATTACTATACTAGGTTTTATTAAATTAAAATTATATGTGAAAAGGAAGATAAAAATTATGAATATTATTACAATCAAAAAGAATTAATGAATGAAATTGAAGGTTTATTAGAAGAAATTGAAAATAAAATTGAAGTAGAAAGAAGAATTGATGAAACTAAAAAGAAATATTAGGTGATATTTCAGATTCTGTAGGTACTCCTGCCTATATGCAAACAGCTGGACTAGTACAATATATTAAACAACAATTAAACGAGGAGAAGTCAAAAACAAATTCTAATATTAAACAATTAATGTCAATTATGTCAGAACTTAATGAAGTAAAAGAAAAAATAGATGTCACAGGTCAAGATTATAATTGACGTAATGCTAGAAAATATAAAACATCTAATAATCCTGAATTTTTAAAAAGAATTGAAAACCTTAAAGTTGAGTGTTTAGAAATTCACAAAGAATATTTAATTAATAATTCTAATCAAATGACAGAAAACCAACCATCAGCATCTAATCAAAGTAGTGTAAGACAACATTCATTGTAAAAATAATGCCTTAATTAATGCATCATTTTTTATATATTAAATTTAATTATTTTTTAAATTGAAAACTAATATTATCTAAATCAATTGCTAAACTACAACCAGCAATTAAATTTGGTGATGAAGTAACACGTGCATTTCATTGATAATAAATATTATTATCATCATGGTATACATAAAGTTCAATAATTGGAAGTTGAATAATAAGATCAGAAATTGCTACAACTTTATAAGGATTTTGTAGTTCATATTTAATATTTTTATTAGTAGTAATATTATTAGTATCACCAGTAAGATTATTATTTTCTTTATATGTACCCATATTATTAATTGATAGTTTAGAATTATTAAAATTAAATTTAGGATAAAGTTGTGAAAATTGTTCTCAATTTTTTGCATATTTAGTTCAATTTAAAATGATTTGTTGATCACTATTTTTTGATCAATCATTTTTATTAATATTGCTAAAGTCTTCTTTATAATGATAGTTAATACTTTGTTTTATATTTTGGACATTTCATTTTGTATAGTAAATTGCTACTAAGTTATTATCATTATCAAAAATAAAATTTAATGAATAATCTTTTATATTTAGGAAAAGGGGTGAATTTTTAATAAAGTTAAATATGTTAGTATTTTCAACAATTAAGTTAATAATATTATTTGTTAATTGGTTACTAATTAGTTTGTTTAAACTGCTTTTATTAATGAATTGTTGACTAATATTATAAGCTATTGCTAAAGAAATTTTATTATTAATAGCAGCATCAGCAATGTAATATAATCCTAAGTTCTCACTAAGATTGTTATTATTTTCAATTTTAGAAGCACCAGCAATGTTAGAAATATCAATATTTTGTTCAAGACCACCAAATTGTAAATATGTTCAATTATTGTCACCAATAAAATTATTTTGTTGATATTCGCTAAAATTGTAAGCATCAGAATAATTAGGATTGCTTTTAAGTGATGTTACTTTCTTCTTGGTAATCATTTCTTGTTTTGTATTTTCAATATCTGATTTATCTTTATTAGGAATAGTAACTTTGGTATTATAAACTAGGTTACCTGTTGTATCTACTAAGAAGACGTTTCTAGCATTGGTAAAAGTATAACTTTTTAATGCTGAAGTATCATAACTATAAAATTTATGATCGGTTGTTGATTGGTTAGTAATTCAGTCACTATTATTTAAATATTGATATTGATTATTAAATAATGATGTTTGATTAGTAGTGACGTTTGCTTTTTGTAAATCATTTTTGCTACTATTAAAGTGATTTACACTAGTTAAAATAGTGGTACTTGTTGCTAGTGAAAAAATACCAACTGTTAAAATATTTATTGTTTTTCTCATATTTTATACCTTTAAAGTTAATATATAATTTTAATAAAGATATAAAGTTTATATCATCATTAAAATTATAACGATATTAAACTATCGTTATTTATATTATAGTACTTTTAACGAAATTCTACAATGAATTTTAAAGTATGGTAAAGTTTTTATTTTGATAGATTATGTTGTAAAAATGTCTTCTAATTATTAAATATCATGAATTTAAAAATAAATATAAATGATTATTTACAGTAAAAGAATAAAACTAATTTATAATTATGAAAAGGAGAAGAAATTAAATTATTACATAAAAAAATAAAGTTACTTAGGTAACTTTATTTATGAATTTACATTTGTTTTTTTGAACTTGAACTTTTTTTCTCATTTCTTATTTCATCTGTTGCTTTTCTATTTATTTCAGCTTCTTTGATATGTTTTTCAGCAACTTCTTTAAATTCTTTAAAATCATCTCAAAGTTTTTTCATAAGAAAAACCTCCGTTTTTAATATAAAAAACCTATTTACTTTAAGAATAAAGTAATAAGGAAAAAACTAATATTAGTTTTTAATAATTATATATAAATAATAATATATTAATTTAATGATTTTAATTTTTTATTTTAGGTAACTTTTTTAATATAAAAAATATTTATTAATGTAACACTAATGTACTTAGTTCATTATTATTTCAAATGAATACCCAATAAATATTTATAATTTAATTATAAGTTAATTGAAAGTATCTATCTAGAACAACTTGGGTTTAATTTACAAAATTGTTTATTGAAGTCTAAAATTAAATATATTTCTTGTATAAAATAAATATTATTTTTTATTGTTCCATATTTTAAATTTATAATAATTCTTTTAAAAAAATTATTATTTTCTTTATTTATTAAGCTTAAAGTTTCTTCATTAAAATGATATTTTTTTAAATTATTTTTCAAAATTAGGAATTGTTCATTTTTGATATATTGATAATTTAATGGTGAAGTTAGTATATTCACTAACAATCATTTTTCATCACTTAGATGCATATTTTTATTAATTATTCTGTTTTTTTTATTTTTAATGCAGTCAATAATATTTGTTATTAAAAATGAATAATTTTGTTTATTAACAAATTCAAGAGCTCCAATTAAAGGTTCTGTAGATAAGAGTTTTCTAAACTTTTTTGTTTCTCTATTAGACAATAAATGACTGTCTGTAAGCTCACAATATATTTCTTTTTTATTTCTTAAATGTATTTTATAATCTATTTCTCCTTTATTATCGTTTTTATCCAATGATTCATATGATAAAAAAATATTTTTAAAATCCTTTGAATAAAGAATTAAACATGAGATAAAATCATTTATTTTTAAATCTAATGTTTTTTGTTTCAGAAACTATACTGCCGTCTTCATATATATAATTATTGTAAGTTATTTCATTGGTAAAATAAGAAGCAATATTTTTATTTTCTATTGTATTTAATATAAATTTAGATTCTAATAATTTCATTTAATAATAACTCCATTTAGATAAAAAAATCATTAATAAATGATATTTTTTTGTTAATTTTGCTTTTTCATATTGAACTTGTAGAACTAAGAATTGATATTAATGTTAGTTTTTACCCCATAATTCCAGCTTCATATAAATGTTTAAAGTGACCTTCTTTAACTTTTAATTCATCAAAAGTACCAACTTGAACTAAACCTTTTTTTTCTAAAACTAAAATCTTATCAACAGTTTTAATTGTTGATAAACGATGGGCAATAATAATACTAGTACGACCAATCATTAATTTATTAAATTGTGCTTGTATTTCCTTTTCGACAATATTATCTAAAGCACTAGTAGCTTCATCTAAAATTAATAGTTCTGGATTTTTTAAAAAGATACGAGCAATAGCTACTCTTTGTTTTTGACCACCAGATAAGTTAATCCCACGTTCACCTAAAATTGTATTATAACCATTAGGTAATTGTTCAATGTAATCATGTAAGTTAGCTTTACTTGCAGCAATTTTGATTTCTTCTAAAGTTGCTCCTTGCTTAGTATAACTAATGTTTTCGGCAAATGTGCCAAATAAAATTTGTGGATCTTGTTCAATATAGCCAATATGATGTAAGTATTGTGCTAAGTCAATATCACGTAAATCAGTATTATTATTAATTAAAATTCTTCCTTCAGCAGGGTCATAGTAACGTAGTAATAACTTAGAAATAGTAGTTTTTCCGACACCAGTTGCACCAACAATAGCATAACTTTTACCTTTTTCAAAAGTGAAAGAGAAGTTATTTAAAATTCAGTCTTCTTTTTCATCATAGCGGAAATTAAGATTTTCAAAAATAATATCACTAGTAATTTGTTTTACTGGTAAGGCTTTTTCTTTATTAACTATTTTTGGTTTAATATTAAGAATTTCATTAACTCTTAAAATTGAAGTTGATGTTTTAGCTCAATTACCTAAGAATTGAATACTTTGAATAACTGGGAAAATTAAAGTGTTGACTGCTAATAAAAAAGCAATTAGTGTTGGAACACTAATGATGTGTTTACTTACAAACATGAAACCAGCAACTAAACCAACAATGTTAATTCCTGTTAGTAATGTAATTAGTAATGCTCTAGTAAAACTTTCAAAAGTAATAGTTTTTTTGCTGCTTGATAATATTTAAGATGTTCATTAGAAAATCTTTTATTTTCACTTTTTTCTGTAACATTACTTTTAATTAAAGTAATAGTATTTAGTCGATCAGTAATATCAGCATTAACTTCAGTGTAAACTTTTCTTCATTTATAGTTTAAATAACGAATAATTTGAACATTTAATACTGATATTATTAAAATTGATAAAACAATACCTAAAACAATTAATGATAATTGTCAATTTAAAGAAAAAATAACGTAAATTGAACCAAAAAAAGTCACAATTGAACTAAGCATAGTTAAAGGAATAGATTGCATATTTTCACCAATAACACTAGTATCACTAATTAGTTTTGTTAAAGTGTCACCAATTTTGCGATCTTCATAATATGACATATCTAAATCTAGTAAATGTTTTAAAACTTTATTTCGATATTTAATTTCAACTTTAACACCAATGATGCTTCCTGTTAAATTACGAAAGTACATAAATAATCCTGATGCAATTTGTAAACTAATTAAAATATAAGCTAAAGTAGTAATTTTTTCTCATTGAAAACCATCGGGGGTAGCTAAAAAATTATTAGTAATTTTAGGAATAATTACTGAAATTATTGAAGAAGCAATAGTGGTTAGTATTGCAATTAGATAAAGTAGTGGATATTTTTTAAAGTATTTAATAACTGCGCTTAAGAAACCACTTTTTTTTATTTTTGCTGTTGTTTTTTCTTTTGTCGGCAAAGCAGTAATTTTTGTTTTATTTTTTTTGGACATAATATTTGATCTCCTTATTAATAATTTATTTTTTATTTGTTATAGTGGTAAACCCAATTCTTTTAATGGAATATAATTAAAAAAATAACGACAATTACTATCTATTATATAATTTAAAGTATCTTTATATTCTGGTTTTTTAAATCAATCACTTAATAAATATCAGTATTCAATTTTGCAATTTAATATTGATAAAAGTTTTTGTCATTGTTTTCTTTTAAAATCACAAGTTTGTAGTTTTTCATCAACACTTCCAGCAACATTTTGTGTTTTAATTTCAATAATAAAAAAAGTATTATTCTTATATACAAAAATACTGTCATCTGGTAGTAATTTTTTTGATAAAAAGTAATTTCAGTTTAAATTGTGGTGTTTTTCTAAATAAACATAGATTGCATGTTTTTTGAAAATATTTGCAACATGTTCTCCCATATAAAACAATTCAAATGCATCATTTTGTTTTAAATTGTGAATTCCAATCATATTTTTAATTTCATAATTTTCCTGTTTTTTAAAAAATGAATATAACTCTTTTTCTCCTTCAAAAGCGAGACCAGTTTTTGTATTTGCACCACCGATTCCATTTTTAACCATTATTATCATCCAATCTTTTTTTTGCTAGATTAAAATATTCAATATTATTTTCAATTCCTATGAAATTTCTATTGTGCATTTTACATGCAAGACCAGTTGTGCCACTACCCATAAACGGATCTAAGACAATATCATTTTCATTAGTACAAGCAATTATAATTCTTTTTAAAAGATCTAATGGTTTTTGTGAAGGATGTTTACCATAAATTTTTTCAAATGGTTTAGGAGTAGTTATTGCTCAAACACTTCGCATTTGCTTATCTTCATTCTTAAAATTATCTTCTTCTCATTTAGAATATTTCATATCTTTGTAATTAAAAACATGTTTAGAATTGCTATCTTTTTTTGCTCATATTAATGTTTCATGACTAGCAGTAAAATTTCTACAACCAATATTAGGTGTACAATTAGGTTTGTATCAAGCTATATCATTAAGAATGTGAAAATTTAGCTCTTGTAAAATAAAACCACAAATATAAATAGAATGATAAGTTCCAGTAATTATTAAAGTTCCATTTGGTTTTAAAATTCTTTTGCATTCTTTAATTCATTTTTGATGAAATTTATAATTTTCAAGAAAACCTTTACTTTTATCTCATTCACCTTTATTAACAGATGTTCTTTTGCCAGCGTTAACACTATAACCATTATTTGATAAAAAATAAGGTGGATCGATAAAAATAAAATCAACTAATTCATTTTTCATTTTTTTCATTTCAACAAAACTATCTCCAAAAATAAGATTTATTTTTTTAACTTGATTTGAATTTGAATTATCTATTTTAAGTTTAACTGTTTTTCCATTTTTGGTTTCTAATTCTTTACTCACTAAACTCATTATTAGTACTCCTTAGTTACAATTATTTGTTTATATTATTACAATACTATTTAGTTTATTAAATTTCCCTTTTCTTTAATATTATATATTAAATAATTAATAAATAAGTATTTTACTGTAGATACTATTTGTTAATTTTTATTACTTCACGTTTCATATATTGTTAAAAACTTATTATTTAATGGTTTTTTTCTAGTAAATGCTTTTTTAAAATTTCTAGATAGTATTTAAAAGCAACAGTTAAATCTTGAAAGGCAAGTTTTCTTAATTCTTCAACATAATAATGGTTACGTTCAATTGATATTTTATCTGCTAATAATACTATTAATTCTAAAGGTTTCATTTCGTTTGCACCAGTAGTGTGTTTAGCAATTGCATGAAGAACTAAATCATCATGATACTGATAATGATGTTTTAAATACAATGCTGCTACATAACCATGTCAAATTGGAAATGGTTCTTGTAAAATTTCTTTATTATATTTTGTTAAAAATTTAGTCATTTTACTTTTACTTCATTGTTTGCAAAGGTCATGATAAGTTCCTGCAATTAGGGCTTTATTAGCATCTTCGTTATAATGGATTGCTAATTTAACAGCCATTTTACCAACATTAATACAATGTTCAGTTCTATTGTTATCCAAATTTGCTTTTAAACGCTCATAACTATATATTAAATTATTGTTAATATAATCATTAATTTTTATATCAATTTGATTAATAATTTCACCATTTCTAATTTTGGCAGAGCTAATATCACTACTTGGTCGAACTACTAAATTTTGACACTTGTATTTTGACATTAGTTCTAATGTTTTACGATAATGAGGGCGATTAACAACAATAATTTTAACTAAATTAATTAACTGTTCAATTCCTTGTCATTTATTTAAAGTATATAAATTATCAGAACCAATAATAAAAAAGAATTTGTGATTTGGATAGTTTTCAATAAAGTAGTTAATAGTATTAATAGTATAACTAGGTTGCTTACTTGTTAGTTCATAATCATTTAATTTTATTCAAGAATAGTTTTTAATAACTAAATTAATCATATCGACTCTTTGTTGATCGCTAGCACTGACACTATCTTTTAACGGATTTTGTTTTGTTGGTAAAATTCAAACTTCGTCAAGTGAAAGTTTATGATAAGCTGTATTTGCAATGTTTAAATGTTGATTATGAAATGGATCAAAAGTTCCACCAAAAATGCCAATTCTTTTCATTATTTGTTAGTTCCTAATGATTCTAAAATTTCTTTATTATATTTTTTTGTTCTTATCATTTTAATTTCATGTAAATAAGGTGGATAACCATTAATTCATGGCGTTTCTAAAATTTTTATTTTAGTAAGCAACAATGGATGATAAATAATGTTAATTAAAGTTTGAAAACCAAGGTAACCCATTCCTAAGTTAGCATGACGATCTTTATGAGCATTGATTGGGTTTTTAGAATCATTAACATGAATAACTAATAATTTATCTAATCCAATAAGTTGATCAAATTGTTGTATTATTTGTTCTAAATTATTATTAAGATCATAACCAGCATCAGATAAGTGACAAGTATCTCAACAAACACCAATTAGTTCGGGTCTTTTTACATTATTAATAATATATTGAAGTTGTTCAAAAGTAGTTCCTACTTCACTACCTTTTCCTGACATTGTTTCCAAAGCAATTTTTACAGTTTGTTTTTCTAAACATGCTGCATTTAGTCCTTTAACAATTTGATCTAAAGCAGTTTGTGGTAAAGCACCAACAGCGCTACCTGGATGTAAAACCAAAGTTTTAATGCCAATATCTTGACAGCGAATTATTTCTTGTCGTAAGAAATCTACTGCTAATTGGTAAGTACTTTTGTTAATACTATTAGCCAGATTAATAATGTAAGGAGCATGAACAATAAGATTATTAATATCAATATTTTTTTCAATTAGTTTTTCTGTAAATTCTTTAATAAATAATGCTTTGGTTGATTTACGAATTGTATTTTGTGGAGCACCTGTATAAAACATAAACGTATTGGCATTATAACTTAGAGCCTCTTCAAGAGCACCCAATAAATATTTTGGTGCTTTCATTGAAACATGAGATCCAATAATTAATTTGTCATTTTCCATCTTGCTTCCTCTTTCATTATTAATTTTCATCAAAAAGTTTTTTTCTTCTTGCAATTGCTTGTGTTTTTTTAATTTTCTTAATTGATGCTTTAATGTGTTGTTTTCTTGTTTCTTTTTTTATTGCTTCTAAATCTTTATTAAATTTTTTCTTATAACCAGGAGTTACATTTTTATTTTTTTTAAAGCGATTAATAACATATTGCTCTTCTTTATTTCTTTCTATTTTTCGTTTATGAATAAGGATGTTGTCATTAGTAATTTCTGGTAGTAACTTATTATCTTTAATTTTATAGTATTCTATTGGAACATTTAAATTTTTTAACTTATGAATAGTAGAATTATCACTCTTATCATAAAATACATAAGAAATACCTGAATAGTTAGCTCGTCCTGTTCGCCCTGCTCGATGAAAATAATATTCTAGATTATTTGTCGGTAATTGTAAAGAAATAACATGAGATACCCCTTCAATATCAATACCACGTGCTGCGATATCTGAACAAACAACATATTGATATTCAAAATTTTTAATACGTTTAAAAGTTTGAGAACGTTCTCGTGCTGGTAATCCACCATGTAAGATTGCTACTTTTTTATTTTCTTCAATTAAGACGTTTGCAATTTCTTCAATATTTTCTTTGTTATTAACAAAAATTAAGCATAAATAAGGATCAAACATTGTTAATAATGATTGTAGTTGTTTTTTACTATCTTGATGATGACGATTAATAAAAATATGTTGAATTTTTTGAGATTTATTATCAATACTAATTGTAGTAGCGTTAGTAATATATTTTTTTAATCAAGTAACTAGTTGGGGTAATATTGTTGCTGAAAAAGTCATAATTTGAGTATTTTTATTCATTTTAGTAATTAAAAAATCTAAATCTTCCATGAATCCCATATCAAATAACATATCACATTCATCAATAACTAAAGTGTTAGTAGTAGTAATTGCTAACATATTAAGTTCATATAAACGTTTTAATCTAGTTGGAGTTCCAATTACAATTTGTGGTTGATTATTACTTAAATTATTACTTTGACGAATAATATCTTTGCCACCCACTAAACAAGCAATGCTAATATTTTGATCTTTAATTAAAGCTTTTAAAAAATTGAACGTTTGTTGAGCAAGTTCACGAGTAGGTGTAATAATAACTGCTTGTGTTACTTTTAAAGTAACATTACAATTATTTAAAATTGGAATTAAATAAGTATGAGTTTTACCACTACCAGTAGCACTTTTAATAATTAAGTTTTTATTAGTTAATGCTAAAGGAATAATTTCGGTTTGGACTGGTGTTGGATTAATTAGTTTTTCTTTTTTTAAATTTTCAATTAGTCATGGTTGTAAATTAAATTGTTGAAATGACATGCGTTCACCTTTTTCTTTAATGCAATATTAATATTTTATCTTATTTTTACTAAGTTCTTTAAAAAATAAGATAAAAAACTTTATTAAAAGTAATAATAATTACTATTTTAATGTTTAAGATTATTAATTTTCAAAAAATAAAAAAATACATCAGTAATTTATACAACTAATTGTTTATTTAAATTTCTACTCTAATAAAAGTAAAATGTCAATAGATTATTTTTAATCATGTAAAATTAACTTAGAAAAAAATTAAGGGCTTAGAAAAGAGGTTTGTAATTTATGTCAGAAGAAGATGAAGAAGAAAAGAAAAAGAAGAAGAAATCAACAAAAATTATTGCTGGTCTTATCGGCTCTGCAGCTTTAATTGGAGCCACCATTGCTGGTGGTATGACAGCTATTGCTGAAACAGAAGGAGAAAAAGAAAAAGAAGAGGAAGAAAAAAATAAAAAAAATCAAATAGTTCGATCTCTAAACAATCATCAATTAGTGATAATAAACAAACTTTAGCAGTAATTTTCAAAAACAAAACAAATCTGCAATTAAAACCTGAAGACAAATTGAAAATGACAAGTCCAGAAACTATAAAGGAGGTTATTAAAGAGAGACTAATTGAAAGTAATCCACAATCAAATTTAATAAAAGAAAAAATTATTTTAGGTAATTTAAAATATAATAATATGAACATTAAACCAACTACTTTAACAGTTGAAATGACTTATGATGACCCTTTAGTTATTGGAAGTGTAATTTTAAATGTAATTTATCCAAAATAAAAAATAAGAAGAACTTGTTTATAAAATGACGCAAATTTATATATTAAGAAAATTTAGGGGGTTATTTATATGCAAAATAATTTAAATATAATGTTTTTAGTTAATTGATCAGATTTTTCAATAAAGGACTGAATAATCATAGGATTATCAATATTATTATTAATGCTAACTTTTATTTTTATTTTAGTTATTTTTCTTTTTAAAAGAAAAAGATTTAAGTTTAAAATAAATAATATTATAAGTGATAATTTAGTAAAAATAGGTAAAAATAATTATAAATTTTCAAGTAGAAATGCTTTTATACTCTTTAATGAAATTAAATCAATAATTTTAGATAAGCGTTATAAGTATTTTTATAAATTTAAAAAGAGATATAAAGATGGTAGTTTAAATAATGAACTTTTTGATATAGTTCAAAAATATTATTTAAAAAATGAAAAAGAATTAAAGAAAAAACCAAAACCTTTATTTGAAACTAAAAAAAATGATAAACCCAGTGATGCTGTTAATAAAAAAGATGATAAAAAAGTTAAATTTGTTTTTGATGATCAAGAAATGACAGTAAAAATTGAAGAAGATAAATAAAACTACTCAATTGAGTAGTTTTATTTATCTATAACTATTTTTTTATATTTTAAAAATATGTATAAAAATTTAACACCAAATATTCTAGATATTATGATATAATTTTTTAAACTTAATTTAAGTTTTCAACTCATTATTTTAATTTTTAAAGTATATGGGTTTTTTATTTTTTTGAAAGGAAGATAAAAAGATATGTATAGTAAAGTTAAAAAAATAAAAAGTATATATAAATTTATTGCTGAAATTAAAGAAGAAATAAAACTTCCAGAAGGATTTGAAGAAAGAAAAATGTACCATGCTTGAATACAAGAGCCACTTTGCAATGTTGTAGATACCACTTGATATTATGAAATTCATATAAAAATTCAAAATATTGAAAAAAGATTAAATAATAATATTAATAAAACTAGTTTAAAAGAAATCAAAATAGAATTGGAAAAAATAACAAAAGAAATTGATCAAAAAAATGGTTGAGATATAGAAAAAGATAATAATTTTATTGATGAAATAAATAAAATAAGTTTATCAATCCAACATAAAACTAAAATTAATAATAAATTTATAGCAAAATAAAAATAGTTACCAAAATGGTAACTATTTTTCTAAATTAAAAAAGATGCTAAAATCAAAAACATAAACTTAATATAAGTTTAATACACTATTTATTTTAAAAAGGAAATATAAAATATGGATATAATGTTAGAGAATAACAATAACGAAAAAACAAAAGATGAATCTATTTTTGTGCCTTCTCCCGCTATTTTTGTAGAAATTTCATTTGAAAACATTAAAACTAAAAAACAAAAACATGCAGAAAGACAAAAACAATATTTAGTAAAAAATAAATCAAATCCTGAATTTATTAGAAAAAAAAGAGAAGGAGAAAAAAGACGCAGAAAAAAATATATTGAAAAGAAAAAAAATAAAGAACTGCTTGATAAGCAAATTCAATTAATGATTAATGAAGTTAATAACTTTGCTAATTATGAAACAATACAGATAGAAGATATATTGCAAGAAAATCAAAAAATTCTGTCTTTAAATGATATTATTGATATTGAATCAGAATATTGAGTATCTACAGTTAACTGTGTAAATTATAATCCTTTTAATCTTTAAACAAAAAATCGTAAGTATTACTTACAATTTCTATTTTGTTTACGTTCATTTTCAGTCAAGAATTTTTTACGCATACGAATATTTTGTGGTGTTACTTCAACTAATTCATCGCTAGCAATAAATTCTAAAGATTCTTCTAAACTAAAAATAGTTGGTGGTGTTAATCTAACAGCTTCATCATTACCTGAACTTCTAGTATTTGTTAATTGTTTTGCTTTGCAAGGATTAACATCTAAATCTTTATCACGATTACTTAAACCAATAATCATTCCTTCATACACTTTAGTTTGCGGTTTAACAAATAAAGTACCACGTTCTTCTAAAGAATTTAAAGCATAAGGTAATGTTGTCCCTGTAATCATACTTACTAGAACGCCATTTCTATTATTATTAATTTCGCCTTTTAATGGTTCATATGTAAGGAAACTACGAACCATAACACCCGTTCCACGAGTAATATTAACGTATTGACGACCAAATCCAATTAATCCTCTTGTTGGAATATGAAAAATAATTTTATCACGAACATTATCAGAATCCATATTAGTCATAATACCTTTTCTTAGATTTAAATTATTAATAACAGTACTACTATATTCAGTAGGATGATTTAAAATAATTTCTTCGACTGGTTCAGTGGTGTGTCCTTTTTCATCTTTTTTAAATACTACTTCCGGTTTAGAAATACCTAATTCAAAGCCTTCGCGACGCATATTTTCAATTAAAACAGATAAATGTAATTCACCACGACCAAAAACTTTAAAACCATCAGCATTACTTCCGGATAATTGTTCTATTTTTAAACCAACATTAGTTTCTAATTCTCTTGTTAAACGTTCTTTAATTTTATTACTAGTTACTAGTTTACCTTCAGTTCCAGAAAATGGTGAATTATTGACAAGGAAATTCATTGACATTGTTGGAGCCTGTATTGTAATTGGTTCCATTGGCACAACATTATCTTTATCACAAATAGTATTACCAATTGTTATATTTTCAATACCCGCTATGCAAACAATATCACCAGCAACAGCGTTTTTAACAGCTACTCGTTTTAATCCTTGATAAACAAATAAATATTTTAATTTTGCTTTTCTTTTTAAATCATAATCATCAACAACAATTATTTCTTGTCCTTCAGAAATAGTACCTTGAAATAATCTACCAATTCCAATTCTGCCAATAAAACTATCATAATCTAATGAACTAATTTGCATTTGTAAAGGCTCATTATATTTTACTAATTTAGAAATTTTAGCATGTTTAATAATTGTTTCAAATAATGGTTCTAAATTTTCGCTTGGTTGATTCAATTCATATTGGGCAATACCTTGTTTAGTAATTCCATAAAGTGTTGGAAAGTCTAACTGTTCATCATTAGCATTTAATTCCATAAAAAGTTCTAATACTTCATCTTTTACTTCTTCAATTCTTTGGTCCTTTTTATCAATTTTGTTAATCATTAAAATTGGATTTAAATTATGTTCTAGTGCTTTTTGCAATACAAAACGAGTTTGTGGCATTGGTCCTTCAACACTATCAACTAGTAAAATAACACAGTCTACTGTTTTCATAATTCTTTCAACTTCAGAGGAAAAGTCAGCATGACCAGGTGTATCAATAATATTAATTTTTGTATTACCATGCATGATTGAACAATTTTTAGAATAAATAGTAATTCCTCGTTGACGTTCTTGATCATTACTATCCATTATTTGTTCAACAATAACTTGGTTTTGATGAAAAATATTTGATTGCTTTAATAAAGCATCAACTAATGTTGACTTTCCAACATCGACGTGTGCTATCACTGCAATATTAATAATTTTTTGTTCAGCAGAAACTTTTTCTTGTTCAGACATTATTCATTCTCCGTTATTCTTAAATTTTGACATTATATAAATTATACGCAATATTTTTAAATTTAGTAAAATAATTAAAAAAATAATTTATTTAAAATGATTTTTTGACATATAATAATTATCTAAATCTTATGATTTGTGATTTTTTTTCATTTTCATCAGTTTTGTTTCTATATTTACTTTTATCATTATTATTTAAAAAATTATTTTGTTGTATTTGTTGGGTTAATAAATATGTTTGTATATCATTAAAATTATTTGTATATATAAAACTGCTACTAGGTTTTGATATTTTTATTTCAATAAATAAACTGTCTTTAGTGTGTGTTTCTAATGTATTAGTATAATGTTTTTTATTAATTAAAGATGTGTTAATTTTTGTTGTTAATTTTCATATTTGATTTTTATTTGGTAATGATAAATCTAATCGTTTTTCATTTTTTAATTGTTCTGAAAATTGATGAGATATTGTAAATAAATATTGTAATTCTTCATCTGTTATGTTTTCTTGATTTATTAATTCACCTACAAATAAATTTAATTCACTTAATATTTCAAATAATTGTTGAGGTTCTTTTTTATATTTATTAATAAAAAAACTAAATTTTTTTATTTGTGCTAAATATTTGTTTAAAATTTTATTTAATTTCTTTTTTATCTTTTTGTTTTTATTGAATTTTCTTTGAATTTTATTTCTATATTTTCTATTATTTTCTAATTCTAAAAAATATTTTTGTTGTTTATATAAATCATTATTGATACTTGCAATTGCATTAGTTATTTCAGAAATTTTAAATCTGTAATTAATTAAAGTACTAATTTTTAAATTTCTATTCATCAATTCAAGTAATTTTTGTTTTCTTTCATTCATATTTTTACCTCTTTCCATTTTTTTGATAGTCTGATCTCAAATTTCTTAATAATTATAATTTGTGTACAAGTACTAAAATCTCTATAATAACTAACTTATATCTATTTTTTAGATTTAATATCTATTTAATTTAAAATTTTTCTATAAACTTTTTTAAAAGTTTTACACACTTTAATAATAACACTTTATAGAAATTGATAAAATTATAATAAATATTTCATTTTTTTATAAAACTATATTTTTATTTATTATTTTTTAATATTTTTTAAAAAATAATAAATAAAAACTGATAAAATCAAATTACAAAGTTATTTTAGATATTTCGGAGGCAAAAATAATGGCAAATAAAGTATTAGTAATTCGTTCTTCTATGATTAAAAAAGAACTATCTTATTCTGAAAGTTTAGTATCTCGTTTTGTTAAATATTATCGTGAATTTCATCCAGAAGATTCAATAATTGAATTAGATTTAAATCAAATACCAATGGCAAGTATTACTATTACGCAAAAAAACTTTACTTCATATTTTAATGAAAAAGATTCTGATTATTATATTAATCAACTAAAAAATGTTAATAAAGTTATATATACAACACCAATGACAAATTTTAATGTTACTAGCATGACAAAAAATTATTTAGATCACATCTTAGTTGCTGGTAAAACTTTTGATTATAAATATACCAAACAAGGTGAAGCTAGAGGATTATTACCACATTTAAAAGTTCAAATTTTGGCGACACAAGGAGCACCATATGGCTGATATTTATGAGGTAATCATGCAACTTATTTAAAAGGAACATGAGAATTTGTAGGTGCTAAAGTAGTAGAACCAATTCTTATTTGTGGTACTAAGGTTCAAGAACTTCATCAAAATGATGCTAATTTACTTATTGGTTCTAAAATATTAGCAAAAGGTGGAGGTTTACCAGCATTAGGACCAGAAAAAACGATGGATAAATTTGAACAGTATATTAAAGAAGCAGCAAAAAAGTTTTAACTTTAAAAAATAAAAATTTTTAGTCAAAAAATATAATTTTTGTGAATTTACCTTCAAAAAGTAGTAAAGTAAAATTGACTTCTTAAATAAAGTTAAAATAAAATAGAAGGATGAAAAAAATGAAAAAAATATTGACAGCATTAAGTGTTTTAACACTTGCATCGGTTGCAGGAAGTTTAACTGTAACTGTTTTAAACACAAATTCACAAAAAAATGATGTTTTAAATAATAAAACTCAACAAGATACAATTTACATTGATAAAAATGGCAAACAAATAACAACTAATGAAAGAGATTTATCAAATATAAATAGTAAAGAAATTGTTCAAATTGGTTTTTATAAAAATGATCAGGGAGAAATTCAAGTTGTTAATATGCCAAGAACAATTGAAAAAGTACCTAATCAATTACCATCAGAAATTACATCTTTACAATTTATGTTTATATTTTGTGAAACATTTAATCAAGATTTATCATCTTGAGATACTTCAAATGTTACGAATATGAATTGAATGTTTCATGGTGCTATATCTTTTAATCAAAATATATCAAATTGAGATGTATCTAATGTAACAGATATGGGTGGTATGTTTTGAAATGCAGCATCTTTTAATCAAAATATATCAAACTGAAATGTTTCAAATGTAACAGATATGAATTGTATGTTTGATAATGCAAAAGTTTTTAATCAAAATCTTTCAAAGTGAAATACATCAAACGTAATAGATATGAGCTATATGTTTACTTTTACTTCATTATTTAATCAAGATTTATCATCTTGAGATACTTCAAAAGTGACAAGTATGAGCTATATGTTTGATAGTGCTTTATTATTTAATGGAAATATTTCAACTTGAGATACTTCAAAAGTAAAAAGTATGAATGGTATGTTTTTAAATGCAATATCTTTTAATCAAAATATATCAAATTGAGATGTATCTAATGTTATGAAATACGAATGTTTTTCTTTTGAATCAGGAATTGATAACTCAAAAAAATTACCAAAGTTTAAAAAATTTTTAATAATTTAAAATACTAGTTAGTTTAAAATTTTTATAGTTTTTTATCCTAAATCTTCGTCCTTTATTAGAATTTCACGACTAGGATTTTGTTCAATTATTAATTGTTTGTAAATTGTATCACGATATTTTACACAACCATCAATAACATTATCTAAAGGATTTGGAGCAGTCCGCACTTCAAAAAGATCTCCTTCATATTTTTGACGCATTGGTTTTGTACCTTTTTCAGTTTTAACTTCAATATAATATTCTTTAGCTAATTCTTCTTCAATAAATTTATCAACTTTTTTAATATAAGCTCCACCACCACAAATTGTGATTCCCTTACCTTTTTTCTTTAAATCACTAATACTTCCAGCAGCCTTGTCACCAGCAGTTCTTAGTACTCTACGAATGGCTGGAATAATATGTTCTTTGAATTGAACTTGCATAACATTTTCACGAATTTCTTCTGGTGTAATTTCAATAGTTTTAGAAATTGACATTGTTTCTCCTGGCTGAGAATTTAATCTAGGTAATGAAAAACCCGAAATTGTGTATGGTTTTTCATCTTGATATTTCATAAGTGAACCAATATTTTTAATAACATCTTCAGCTTCTTTTATTCCAACTTTTAAGGCATGTTTTTTTATAATATATTCTTGAACTTTTTGTATTAAATAGTCACCAGCACAATGTGTTGTATATGAATATAATATTGAATTATTACTAATAATAGCAACATCAGTACTGCCACCACCAATATCAATGCACATAATTGCACTTCCAAAAATATCTTGCCCTGAACCTAAGGCTGCCATTTTTACTTCTTCTTGTACAAATCCACGGAGTGCTCCTAAACGATATACAATATTTTCTAAAGCTTCTTTTTGTACTGAATTAATTTCACTTGGTGTTGCCATCAACACAATCAAGTTACGATTTTTATCTAATTTTTCATCTTTTTTTATAGAGTTGTTTTTACTTTGTTTTAAATCTTTAATTTCAAGTCTAAAATCTTGAAAAATCTTAGTAAGAATACGTTGTAAAGCATCTGGATCAGCAATATTACCATCACGAACTGGACGTTTAATAATAACGTTTTCATTTGTTTTGTCAGTTAAAGCCTTAGCCTCTTCACCGTAAAGAATTCTATTTTTTTCATAGTCTTCAGCTAAATAGGTTGGAGCATCATATCTAAGACCTATATTAATATGTCTAGCTTTAAAGTTTTCGGTTCCGATATCTAAAGCTAATCATTGATAATCAGTTATTGATTTAATTTTGTTATTTTTCTGATTTAAATTTTCTTTTCTTGTTTTAAACATTTCTCTAATTTTCCCTTTCTTTAAATACTTAAATTTTATCTAAATTAATTTTACATGATTTTATAAATAAGTTATTTATATTAATTTATAAGGAAATATGGGATTAATGTTGATAATTTTTATTTATTATATTTTGTTTAAAAAACAGCAAAAACTTTGAAGTATGTAATATATCTAATTTTATAAATATTAAATTTAATTGAATAAATAGTTAAAAATATATTTTAATTATCTGAAAAAATCTCTGGTTTTTATTAAAAAAAGGAGATAAAATAATCATTGGAAAAGAAGGTAAAATTGAAAATAACTAATGATTTATTAAACAACTCACATATTATTTTTGAATCTAATATTAAAATTCAAATAGAAGCACTAACTAAAATTACTGATTTGGCATTTTCATTAGGTTATATTACTAATCGTGATGAATTACTAAAAGCATTTCTTGCTCGTGAGCAAGAATCATCAACGGGTTTTGAAGGTGGAATTGCAATTCCACACGCTAGAATTAAATCAATTAAAAAACCTGCAATTCTAATATTATGTAATAATAATGGTATTGACTGAAAAGCAATAGATGGACAATTAACAACTTTTATTATTGCTTTAATAATTCCTGAAACACAAGCAGAAAATTTACATTTAGATATTTTAAGTACACTTGCAATCAAACTTGTAAATGAAGATTTTCGTAAAAAATTAAAAAATGCAACAAATTCACAAGAAATAATATCACTTATTAATGATGAAACAGTTAAAAACTGTACTAAAAAAGAAATAAAAACAATGAAAAATAAGGAAACAAAAAAAATTGTTGGAGTTTCTTCTTGTACAACTGGAGTAGTTCATACTTACATGTGTAAAGAATTATTAGAAACCGCAGGAAAAGAACTAGGCTATCAAGTACATATTGAATGTCAAGGTCAAAAAGGACCAGAATATGTACTAACAGAACAAGAAATTAAAGAAGCGGATGTCGTTATTTTAGCAACAGATGTTGCAATTGACTTAGAACATTTTATTGGTAAAAACATATACTTGTGGTACAAAACCAATAGTTAAAGATGCTAAACAAACTATTAAAGAAAATTTAACAAAAGCAAAAATATACGGTGAAACCAATGGAAATAGTGGTGATTTCATTTTAAATGCTTCGAAAGGTAAACCAGCAATTTTAAAACATTTATTAAGTGGAGTATCATATATGATACCATTTGTTGTTTTTGCTGGTTTAATTTTTGCTATTGTTGGTGGTATCGCAAAAGGCACTTTTGGTAATGGATTTGAATTTAAAAATTCATGAGAAGAACAACTTGCTTGATTAAAAACAAATCCACCGGGAGTTAATTCTGGATTAATTGGTGGTACAACACTAATGCATGTATTAATGATTATCAATAACATTGCTGGTATTGGCTTTACATTGATGATACCAATCATGGGTGCTTATATTGCTTATTCAATCGCAGGACGTCCTGGTATTGCTCCAGCAATGATTATTACATTTTTATTAGTATCACCTGGTACGGGAATGTGATTTGGATGAGGAGTGTTTAATCTTACTGCTAGTTCTAAAATTGATGCAAGTCAACCTTTTCAGGGTAATGCTAATGTTTCATGAACATTATTTGGTGCTCTTTATGGAGGACTAATGGCTGGTTATTTAGTTAGATTTGTAAATTCATGAAAAGTGCCAAAATGATTATTACCAATTATGCCAATTATTATTATTCCTGTTTTTTGTACAGCAATTATTGCAATTCCAACCGCTTTCTTTTTAGCAGTACCGTTTGGATATGTAATGGGTGCATTGGATTATGGTTTAAGTTGAATGGGGTTACATCCAAATATAGGGTTTTTAGTTGGATTATTATTAGGAGCAATGGTTGGATTTGATATGGGTGGTCCAATTAATAAAACAGCTGTTCTTGTTGCAACATCATTAATGGTACAAGATGGTGGTCGATTAATGGGACCAGTAGCAGCAGCGATTCCGATTGCACCATTGGGTTGTGCATTAACATCAACAGTATTTAGTCGTAAATTATTTACAAAACAAGAACAATCATTAGGGTGAAATGCCTGATTATTAGGGTTTATGGGAATTTCTGAATCTGCTATTCCATTTGCAGTGAGAGATACATGAAGAACAATAGTTGCTAATGTTATTGGTAGTGCTGTTGCGGGTGCTTTAGCATTTGGTTTTGGTGTACTTGGTCATGTTGGGGCTTGAGGTTCTTTTATTATTGCTTTATTTGGTGGTGTTACTAATATTGATGGTAGTTATATTGGTATTTTATGATATGCAGTAGCTATTATTATTGGTACGGTAGTACAATCTATTATTTATACTTCACTTTTATTGCAAAAGCAAGGATTATATAGATCTTCAATTTTAACGTTATTAAATAAAATTGGAATTAAAACTAAAAATAAAAAAAGAAAATAATATTAATATATGAATAATAAAAAAAATTGATGATTTGAAAATCAATATAGTCGAAGTACAATAACTATTGATGATAAAAAAATAACTATTTATCATAAAGGATTAACAACTTTTAGTTTAAAAAAACAAACTAAAAATACTATTATGATTAATAATATTAATTATTTAGTTCTTAGAAAGCCAACTTTTTGACAGTGTGGATACCTTTATTTTGTTTTAAAAAATGAAATTGAAAAAACTAATAATCAAGAAATTTTATTATCTAATTTATGTATAGCCTTCAAACGAAAAAATGAATTTAAAGAAGCAGAAGAAATTAAGAGTATTATTGATAATTTAATTATTTAAACTAAAAAAGCATTTTAATGTCAATATCGAGTGAAAATTTCCCAAAAATATTTATAAAAAAATAAATTATTTTGGAAAGTTACAGTGTTAAATAAATATAAACACGAATTCCAAATAAACGTTAAAAATTTAGCTTTAAATTTTGATTTGCGAACTTTTTTTTGTATAATTTAATTAAGTTTAATATAAGTTTTTAACTCATTGCTTTAATTTCAAAGTAAATGAGTTTTTATTTTGAAAGGATGAAAAAATGAATAAAAATTTACAAGAAGAATATGAATGAATTAATAGAGAATTGAAAAAAATAATTATTAATAAAAATCAATTTACTCCAGAAATTATTAGTAATAGAGTTAATTTAGCTCAAACTACTATTGTTGATATTAATGAAAATTTAAAAAAACAAAAGATTAGCAAATTTAAAAAAATTAGTTATTCAATATTGAAAATATTTACTTTTGGAAAAATTGATAAAAATAAAATAATTAAAGAAAAAAATGATTTTTTTATAAAAATATCAAAAGAACTTTTGGGAGCGTGTCGAAGATGTCGGTAACTAAAAAGTTTTAAAAATAGCTCCTTTCTTTTTTTACCCTTGAATTAAAAATAAATGACAAAAGACGAGAATAAAAATCTTGTCTTTTTTTGTGTAATTGTAAAATTTTAAAATTTTTATTATTAACATCCTTTAAATATCTACTACACGCAGTGACCAAGTAGGAGAAAGTTAATAATTAATAACCCTCTTTAACGCTATTATCAACACGTGTTAGGGAACTAAAAAAGTGAACTACAACACAGTTGTTAAAAATAGTAGCTAGAACATGTGGACTTGCATGGATAAATAAAAAGTGGAGTGATACCTAATAAAATATACTAACCATTAATGGTAATTCTTGGGGTGGGAGCGAATTGGAAACTAGTATATATAGACCTGTTGTAGGGACCTATTGTATTAATTCTATTCTTTATTTAACCAACCTTGCCACTCCCCAGTGAGCAAGTGTTGGTTTTATTTTTTATTTTTTTTGAAAAATTTTTTTGGGCGAGAAAATAAATTTCAAACTTGTAAAAAAAATTGAGCGGTGCCGGTTCAATTAAAATATTAATTTATTAAACATAAATTAAATAAATATTGAATCGAATGCCTCGATTTCTTTTTAAAATTTCACAATTTATTTTTGAGCCCAGAATTGCTGGAATGAATAAAACGAATAGTAGTATTATTAATAATCTAAAAATCAAAATATATGTTCTTTATGCTAGAAGCAACAGAACATATTAGGAAAGGATTATTATGCAAATAGAATTTAAAAAAGAACAAATTGTTAAAGATAGACCACAATCTATTCTTATTGATTATGGTGAATATAAATTACAATGTCCAAAATGAATGGTTAAAAATAATAGTTTTATTGCTGATGATAAATATACATATTGAGTTTTTAATTTAGAAAATATTAAAAGAGAATTAAGTGGTAATGAATTAATAAAATTATTAGAACCATATATTAAAGACCAAAAAATAACTGTTAATAAACCAACCGCTCCAAAAGAATATTATCTTAATGATATAAAACTTGAACCATTAAAATTTTATGAACAGCATAATAGTTAATTTATCGGTGAAATAACAGATAACAAAACTAAAATTACTAATCCTTGTTTTAAATATAACATTACGTGAGAAGAAAACAGAAAAGATTTTAAAATGCTGAGTTATACTTGTAAGTGCAAGTAAATAAAATTGCAAAAAATTCTCATATAAAAATTTCATAATGCTAAATTTAGTTTAGAAAAAAGTAAGGAGTTTTTATATGAGTTATAAACATCTTGGCATAGATGAAAGGATTTATATTGAGAATCAATTGAAATTTAAATTTAAAATTAGTGAAATAGCTAAAAATCTTAATCGAAGTATTAGTACTATTATTCGAGAAATTAATAGAAATAAAGATAATAATCATTATTTTTCATTAATTGCACAAAATAAAGCTGAAAATCGAAAACAATCACATATTAGTTTTCATAAGTTTAAAAATAAGAATTTAGTAAAATATGTACAACAAAAATTACTATTAGGTTGATCACCTGAACAAATTTATGGCAGAATTAAAAATTTTCATAAAGAGTGAGTTATTAGTTTTAAAACAATTTATACTTGAATTTATTTTGGAATGCTTGATAAAGTTACTAGTAAAAATTTAAGAAGAAAAGGTAAAAAACGAAAATCTAAAGAAAATCGTGGCAAGTTTAATGGTAAATCAATTAAAGAACGAGATATAAATGTTAATGATCGTATAACACTTGGTCATTGAGAAGGAGATACTATAGTATCATCACGAGGTAAAAGCAAATCATGTTTAATAACTTTAGTTGAAAGAGTATCACGATTTACTTTAGCAATATTAGTTAAAAACAGAACTACTAAAGTTATTAATAAAAATGTTAGTTATTATTTATCAATTCTTCCTAAAAACATTGTTAAAACTATTACTTTTGATCGTGGCAAAGAATTTTCAAATTGACAACAACTTGAAAAAAATTTAGATATAAAAATTTATTTTGCCAATCCATATTCACCTTGACAAAGAGGTACTAATGAAAATACTAATGGTTTAATTAGAGAAAAATTTCCTAAAAAATTTATTTTTTCAAAAACTAATAAAAATGAAGTTCATAAATTTATATTGTCTTTAAACCAAAGACCAAGAAAAATACTAAATTATCTTTCACCAATCGAATATTTGGATAGAAAAATAATTTAGTTGCACTTACCTTTACAATTTAGCAAATAAATAATCCATATAAACATGATGATTTACCAATTAATTATTTAGTTACTTCTTATAAGGAAATTTCAACTCATAATGAAAAAGTATTTTTGTTGAACATGTAAACAACATAAATTAGATTATTTATTCTTTAATACTAATGATATAAAAACAAGAAAAAACTTTTTAAGAGACAAAAACGGTAAAGCAATTTGTTATGACTGTATCTTAAATGTTAAGTTAAGTAGGGGGTATAAATAATGAATAAAGAAAAACCATTTGCTGTTAAAGACCAAGAAATTATTAATGAATATAAGAAAAAACGTAGTAAAGAAATAACAGAAGAACATTTAAATAATATAGAAAAATTAAGAGAAGATTTTAAAAAAGAAATTATTAATAAATATAAAGAAAAATTAAAAAAAGATTTTAAAAAAGAAGTTATTAATGAATATAAGAAAAATTTAATTTGTTCATTAAATATATTTTTAGGTCATTATATAGAACAATACAAAAAAGAAAAAGAAACATTTTATCAAAATCAATTAAAAGGTTCAGTTGATATTATTGAATTATTAATTAATAAAATAAAATCCAAAGAATTTGATTAATAATGCAATATGACTTAATTATTGGAATTGACCCTGCTGGTATTGGTAATAATGGAATTGTTATATATTCAAATGAAACTAATAATATTATTTTTAATGAAACATTCAATACATTAACTGTTTTATGAACTAAAAATATTTATAAAGAAAAATTTCAATTAATTAAAGAAAAATTTATTGATAAAAAAATATTAGTTATTGTAGAAAATTTCTTTTTAAGTTCAAAACAATTATTAACTAATCCATTAGCAACCCCTAAAATTATTGGTGCATTAATGGTATTAGTACAAGATGTTATAAATTGAGATTATCTAGAAAGTGAACCAAAAAATAAAACTAAAATAGAAAATTATAAAGGAAATATAAAATTAACAAAACATGAACAAGATGCTTATAAACATATTCAATATTATTTAAAAAATCATAAAAAAATATTAATTTTTGATAATTATTTAAGGAAATTATAAAAATGAAAGATAAAACAAATTATGTCAAATTAACAGTAAAACTTAGTAACACTATTGAAGCAAAATATTACGAAAAAGGTAATAAAGAATTATATTATAGTGTTCGTGGTCAATGAAATGGATTAAACTATGTTACTTTAATTTTTAATAAACCAAAACTTTATAGACGCTGTATTTTATTAAACAAAAACGATGAAATTATAGTAACTGGTGAAATCTTTAATACTTTAAATATTCAAAAAAATCGTGCATTTTGTTCAATTAATGTTAAATGATTTAAAAAATGAAAAGAGTAAAAAATGATATTATGAGAAATTTTATTAATAGTACCAATATTAATAACCAGCATAACACTAATAATATTTTTATTATTTATTATTAAAGAATTAAAAAATGAATATAAAGTATTAAAAATATTAAGTGAAATTGCTAATCAAATTGAAAATAAGGAGAATAATTAATGATAATATTACCTACTTTGTTTGAAAATAAAGATGAAATTGAAATATTATCACCATTTCCCAAAGCAATTCATACAAGTAATGATATTAGAGCAATTATTTTAAGACAATATCCAAATGTTAAATCAAAACACATAATTGTTTCTGACCCAGAAAGTAATGTTGCATTAATAGTTGGTGATAATGATGTTTATCAAGGTTGAATTAAAGTAACAGTTAAAAAATTAGAAATTAAAGGATAATAACCATGACTAAGCGCGAATTTTTAATTAAATGAAATGTAGACGAAAAATTATTTTTTATTGATAATGTTGAATTTTGTACAAGTGAAACATGTGTAATGTTTAATTGAAATGATAATTATTTAATGATTGATTATCATTCAAAAGAGATGAAAAAATTTATAGAACTATTAAATGATTTAAAACAAATTAAAGGAGAATAAATTATGTTAGATGAAATTTTAAAAGTAATTTTTGATAGAACAGATAAACAAGAATTAATTTATATGATAGAAAGATTAATTCTTGTTACTAAAAATCCATCAGAAACAAAAAAATGACTTATTAAAGAATTTGATAAAAATCATTATGTTTTAGAAAAATTATTGAATATGAACGGAGAAGTTAAATAATGCCAAATGAAAATACACAATCAAATTATACTTTAACTAAATTAATTAGAACTGGAATAAGTCCAATTTGTGCAATGATTGGTACAAGTGCTTATTATGGTCAAGTAATTGCAAATCCAGTATTAGGTTCAATTAATAGTTTATTATTTGGTAAAAAATTAGGTTTAGATATTTGAAATTTAAATCAAAGACCAAATACTAAAACTAAATTAATTAATAGTTCTAAAAAAATAGCATTAGGATTAGGAACAATTGGATTAGCAAATTATAGTAAATGAACAAAGAATAATATTACTCCAATTATTCCAACAACACCAATGCCAATAACTACTACAACTACAACTGAGGGTCCTCCATGATTACTATTAAATAAACAAGAAAATCAGTCATTAATGGATTGAGATACATATATTAGTTTAAATGCTTATGGTATATCAAATCTTATTAGTGGATTAACTGAGTTAATACCTAATAAATTTGAAACAATAAGAAAGATTTGTAATATGGCAACTGGTGGATGTTTAATATCAAGTGGTGTTGCTATGGGTATTAATAATGATTTTAATAATGCTTATGCAGTACCTACCATAATTGCTGGTGCAAGTGAAATAATCCATAATTTACTACCTATGGAAACAACTAATCATATTCAAGAAATGCAAGAAACATCATTTAATAATGAAACTTCAAGATTAATTAATGATAATAGATTTTCAATTAATAGTGAAACAACCAGTCAATATGGTAGTGATAATATGAGCGAAGTACCATTAAATCATGATAATGCTTCACTAAATTGAGATTATAATCACATGAATTTATAAAGGAGGTGAATAATTTATGAATAAAGAAAAATTACTTGAATATTACAATGAAAAATTAAAACAACATGAAAAAGATTTAGAAGACATACGACTGAATGAACGTTTAATTGCAAATCTTTTAATAGATGCAAAATGTATGATTGAAAGAATTATTAAAGGTGAATTTGATGAATAATCAAAAATAAACAATAAATAATCGAAAGGAAAATATTGAGATGAAAGAATTTTTACATGAATTAATAATTATTGGAACAAGTGTTGGAACATTAATTTGCAGAGAAATTATTGTTTTATTAAAAAGATTTATCACAACTCCAAAACATGTTAGAGCAAATAACAAAATTATCAAACATCAAAAAAAATTAGCAAAATTAAATGAAAAGATTAATAAAGAAAATAAATAAAAAAGTGGTGATGTAAATGTTAGAAAATGAAAATAATGTTCAACAAACAACTGAACCTTTAACTGAAAATAATGCTCAACAAGAAATAGAAAATAAAGTTAATGAAGCAGAAAATAAGTTAAATAAACTTAATCAAGAAATTAAAGAAAAAGAAATAATTAATATATTTAAAAAATATCAAGTTAAAACTGAATTTTATGATTATTTAAAATTTACAACAAGTAATATAGAAAATTCAAAAATTGAAGAAACTATTAAAAAAATGATTAAAGAACAACCAGTATTTAAAGAAATAATTAATACAGGTGGTAAACAACAAACAATAATAACAAATCAACAAAATTCAATAAAAAGTACATTATTGGATTATAAAAAAAATAATAATTTATAACAGAAAGGAAATCAAAAAATGGCAATACAATTCAATAAAAATTTAGATAATACCGAAAAATTAGTAGAAGCACCAGAGTTTATAGAATTTTATAAACAATCAAATTCACCATGAGCAAGTTTTTTTCCTATCGAAATGGTTAATTCAACAAAAATTGAATTTATAGTTAAAAAACCAAAAAATTCAGAAATTAAAGTATTAAAATGAAATGATAAAAGCAAAGGATTAGATGTTAGTTATGCTGAAACTGTTAAAATTTTAAAAGAAATTAAAGAAGAAGCGGTTGCGGGTGAAATAATTGCTAATGTTGATTTAAATGCTGAAAATGGACAAAATTTATTAAATACAATGCAATATGAAGTTGCTAATGACTTAGCAGATTATTTAGCAAATAATGATACAAATGTAATTGCAAAATATGCAACTAAAATAGACATTACTGATAAAACACCATTAGGATATTTAAAATCAATGTTAGATGCTTGAAATACTTTATTTCAACTAAGAAATAGTAATAATTGTCGTTTTTTTATTACTAATAATCTTTATGATACTATTGTTTATTTAGCCAATAACAAAGGTCTAATTACTGATAATCAAATTGCTCAACAATTAAGATTAAATGGAAATGATTTATACATCAAAGGTGTACTATGTCAAATTGTAATGGATGATTATATGACATTTACTGATAATAATGAAACTAAAATTATGTCTTTTGTTTTAGCAACACCAAGAGCAATGAAAAGATATATGTTACAAAATACAGTTGTATATGTTCAAGATATTGCTGATGGTAAAGTTGGAAGAAGATATTTAGTTGGTGGAGAAGTAACTGGTGAATCAATACCCTATATAACAGATGAAGAAACAACTTCACGCTGAATGTTATGTGCAATTGTTAATAATGATAAAAATGATTTAAAAACTAAAATTACAAGTTTAACAACTGATATTACTGCAAATGTTAATAACAATAATAGTGAATTAAATACACAAATAAAAAGTACTAATGAACTTAAATCATTAAATCCTAATTTAACAAATCCAACTATTAAATATTTTAGTGATGCACAAGGAAAAACTAATGTAAGTAATCAAAAACAAAAAGCAGGTGACTTATATATAACCATTACTGCTAATGTTAATGACTTAAATTATAAAGGAACAACAAATCCAATTAAAATAACTCTTAAATAAAGGAAATTAATATTATGCCAATCGGTACAACTAGTACAGCAATACTTTTAAACATAAATAAACCAAAACATACTAGAACAAGTAACCAACAAGAAAATAAAAGTTTTTGATGAGAAATTTTAGAAATGATTGGTGTACAAGTTATAGCAGTAGCACTTGCTCCTTTTACTGGTGGATTAAGTGAAAGTGTAGCCCTTGGATTAGGTGCAAGTGATTTAATTGCTAGTATTAGTGCTGTTGGTGTAGAATTTTTAACTGATTTTACTATTAATCAAGTTTATGATTATTTAAAAGGAAATCTAACACCATTAAATACTTTTTTTAATATATTACCAGCATTTGCTGGACTTAATAAAATTAGTCGTGGTTATCGTACAACTAAATTTATTAAGTTAGCACAAAAAACTAAAACATTAGAACAAGTTGGTATTAAAGAAGCAAAAAACTTACAAGAAATTATTAGTCAAGTAAGTGGAAAAGAAATTTTAACAGATAAAATTATTGGTAATAAACGTTATTTAATGAATTATAGTTTTACTCCTAATCGTGAAACAGTATTACGAGATTTAGGATATGTTGCTGAAAGACAATATAAGAATAATTTTCAAAAACTAGAAACAGAAAAATTAATGGAACACTTATTATTACAAAATACATTAATAAAATTAAGTCCACAATTAACTCCTAAATTTAAAATTAAAGATATTGAAAAAGCAAATAACTTTTTAAAAAAATTTAATACTGATTTAAAAGAAGTATTAAAAATGAATCAACATGATTGATTAAATTTAGTTCATACAATACATACAGAAAATAGATATGGAAAAACTTTAATTTTAGATTTACAAAAAATTCGTGCTAATGCTATTAAATTTAATTTTAAAAATAATGTTATTCATCAACTTGTTTTAAAAGCAAATCAAACTTTTAAATATTTTGATATTAGATTTTATTTAAAAAAAGGTTTAAATAAATTTTGAAAAGATACACCATATTTTGAAAAAATACGAGAAAGTATATATAAATTACAAGAAAAATTTGAAAAGTTAGAAAAACAAGTATTTGAAAAAATTCAGAAATTAAAAGAAAAAGCAACTGATTTATTTACTAGTGCAGAAAAAAGAGCAATTAAACACGCACAATTAATTCCATTAAATTCACCAGTATTTATGGGTTGTAAAATTCAACCTTTGTCATTAGATAAATGTGCAATTACTATTTATCATCGCAATCCTAAATATAAACCAATTACAGTTGTTGATAGTATTCTTAAAGCAAAAACTTTTGTTACTCAAATACATCCATTCCATTGATATCGTTGATATAGTGGTTGATACATTGGTTATGGAGTTAATCAAAATAAATGATTAAAAGCAATAGCATTTGCTCCACCAGTGGTGCAACAAGTAATTAGAGATAGTTTTAAAGTATATAGAGAAATATTTAGAACTATTAGAACTTATCATAAAGTAGTAAATGTTATTAATAATCCTATTGAAAATATTAACAAATCATTTAAAAATGTTGGTTTAAAATTTAGTGTTAATACTTTATTTGGTACTGGATTATTACATCATTTAGAAAAGTTTGCATATAGTCAAGTTGTAACAAAAAGTAAGAAAAAAATAAAAAAAGGTAAAAATAAAATACAAAAAGAAATTGAACATATAACACATAAAAAAACAAAAAAACATACTCATCATTATAAACAAGCATTTTTTAAGGAATGATAAAATATGATTAATAAACTTTGAACTGGTGTCAGTCTTGAAAATTATAATAACTGATATCCATTAACTGGAAAAATTACAGAAACACCACAGCAATACATACAAACATGACCTAATGTTAATGATTGATTTAAAACTTTTGCTATTCGTGCTCAAAATGATATTAATGCTTATCTTGGTTTTATTTTATCGAAATTTCCTTTTGATAGTTTCAAAGATGAATTAATTAAAGAAACATTAAGAGATATGGTATATGTAACCACTGAACATTGAGTTTTCAATCGTACACCGATTGAATTTAATGTTGATGCTACTATTCAGTTTAATAATGGTAGTCAATTTAGTGCAAGTAGTATTCCAACAATTAATGTATGAGATTTAGCACCAAGTAGAATGAAAATATGGGCAAGACTAACAGAATTAAAACAAATATTATCAAATTATAATGATGATGAAATAGATGTTGAAAAAATTGATTTAAAAGCATTTTATACTAGAAATCAAGTTGATGAATTAATTGAACAACAAAAAGAATTTACATTATCAAAACAAATTAAATTATATGATGATTTAGTTGATGATAATGAAAATGAAATATATAGAGGTCCTGTTAGTAAATTTATTAATAAAGGTTATGTTGCAACAGATTATGATAAAGAAACTGAAACAATGATTTTAGATTGACCTGATGAAATTGGTACATTACCACCCGAAGCACTACAAAATAATCCACAAATTGGTGATTATACACATGCACCAACTTGTGATTTTTCTGCTAAACAACAGAAAAATATTACAGCCTTAACTAATAATAAACAAAATAAATTAATTACTGGCCATGGTATTAATCTTACAGAAGATAATGTAATATCTGTAAGTTCTTATTTGGTAACACCACAAGATTTTTTAAATAATCCACAATGAGAAGAACAAAAATCAATGATTTTAACAAGAAATACATATTATCAAATTTTTTGGTCACCTAATATGTCAAACAGTCAAGGACTTAAAGGAGTATTTTTCTTTTATGGTGCAGTACCAACAGCCCATAATGTAGCTATTGATTCAGCAGGTTATTACTCAAATTCTACTAATGAAATTAAAGCTCATTTAAGTGTCCAACCTGAAAATGATGAATTAATACTATCATATTTTGATGGTAATTCTTGAATAGTAACTAATCTAGATGGAAATAAACTAGGAACTAAAATATATAAGCCTAAGACAAATAATAAAATTTATAAAATTAAAAGTAATACATTAGATATTAATTCACCAAGTGTAATTAATATAGATAAACCTATAAAAATTAATTCAAAAAGTTTAGAAACTAATGAAATAGAAGAAAATAATTGAGATATTGAATTAAAAGATATTCCTCCAAAACCAAGTCCAAGTCGTTCAAATTGAAAAGAAGTAGGAACAAGAGAAAAAAGTAAAATAGGTAATTGACAAATTACTTATGATTTTCAAGAGAATAAACATTATAGAGTTTATTATTCTTGAAGTATATATAATCCAGTTTATAATATTTTAGAATTTTTTATAACTGATAAAAAAACGATTAGTGTACCAATGCACACTTATAATGATAGTACTAATATAATAATTTTATCTCTTAATCAATCTAAATTGATTACTATTTTTACTGTAAAAGGTTCAAGAAATGGTAATGTATGAAAATTAGAAGAATTGCAGGAATAATATTATGTTTTTTAAAATAATAAAAATTATTTTAGGTTTAATTGGAGTTTTATTATCTTCTGCAGTTGCTGGTTTAATTATATTTATTATAGTAAAAATTGTATTAAAAATTAATCAAATATTTTAAAGAAAGGTGGTGAATATTATGTTAGGTAGATTTTTAAGAAAAGATAAAAGTACTAATAATGAAGAAAAAACTAAATTAACTTTTTTAAAAGGTAAAAGTACACATGCTTCTATTTTAAGTTATTTTGGTTTTAATGATTTTAACCATGAAACTTATTTTACTGATTTTGTAGCAGAAAATAATGCTAATTTATATAATGCTCCATTAGAAATAAATAATGAAACTATTAAACAATATTTAATTCAACAAGAATTTTATAGAAAAAATTGAAATTCTATTTTTAAATTAAGTAAATTAGGAATTAGTGGTTATTTAATTTTTATTGCTAATGATGATTTATATTTTCAAGTCGTTGATATACAACAAAGAGTTTATGATATTACTGGTAAATTAATTCAATGTACTATTTTTTATGATAGTTATGAACAAAATGCACAAATGGTAAGATTATTTGAAATTTATACATTAAATAATGAACAAGTAACAATTAATCGTGCAATTTATAGTATTAGTGATAATAAAAAACAATTTCCATTAGATTTTAAATCATTCATTAATAATCCTAATTTAGCACAAGAACAAACACTAAATATTAACTATATACCAATAGCAATTATGAGAAATAAAGCAAATGAGCTAGCAGATTGTAATAAAGTAATGGATAAAATTAAAGCATTAGATGTTATTTATGAACAAATTGTTTTAGATACCATTTTAAATTCACCTAAATTTATATTTAGTCAAACTTATGGCAATGTTCAATCTTTAATAGAAGACGCAGTAAGAACTTTGGTTACTAAAAATTACATATTTAAAAGTGGTGGAGATAATAATGAACAAAATGAAAATATTAATATGACAAATAGTAATTTTAAAGGTAAAAATTTAACTGATATATACGATTGAAATGTTAATGAAATATTTAAACGTTGTGGTATTCATATACCAAGTCAAAAGAAATCAGCACAACAATCAGTTCCAGAAAGTACAGCTGTAAATATTTCAACTATTAATTATATTGAACAAAAATTATGACAATTTAATATTGATATTCTTAAATTTATTCAAATATTAGTACGTTTAGATAAAGACTTATTAAATAGTAAAACATTTAATATTAATGATGAACAAGAAATTAATAATTTAACAGTTAAGTTAAAATTATTTAATCCAGAAAATAACCAATTAATAGGAGAGAACAATGGAAAACAACAACAAACCACAAACGAAGTTTCCACAGAAACAAACTAAACTTAATCAAGCAGAAGTAGAAAATGATTATTTAATTGATAATATTCCTTATGACTTTACTAATATGATGCGCGCTACTAGTGACCCAGATATTAATAGAGCATATGATGAATTTAAAAAAAGAACCATATATATTTATGAAATTGAGCGTTTATTTAAAAATAATGAAAATAATAGTTTAAGATTTTCAGCAAATACTATTAAAATTGGTTTTATTGATATTGATAAAGTATTAAAAACTATTGCTGTTGAAACATCAGACTTTACTATGCAATTAAATCAAAGAGCAAGTACTAATATTAATGACAATACAATTGAATATAGTATGACTGATATTAAAAATTTAATATTTCAAGAAATAAATTTATTAAATCAATTTAAGTTATATGCTGTATCTATTAATGAACCATTAACTGAAAATAATATTGATAATTTATATATCATTAATAATTATTCACAACCTTATCAAAATCCAAAAACAAGAAGTACTAAAAGTATAACTATTATTAAAATTAAAGATTTTAAAACAAGAGATGGTTATCCAATCATTATTAAATTACAAAAACCATTAGATAAAGATACAAAAGTTATTGGTTTAAAAATTAAAGCCCCTAGAAGCATGATTTTTGGTAATATAAAGGTACTTGGTGAAATTGACAATATGGAAGTATACCCAAAGTTATTTGTTAAAGATAAGATAGCATTTCCGCTATTATCAATGCCTATTGAAACTCAGCCAAAAGTTAGAATATTACAACAATGATTTAGTGAACAAATATTACCTTGAAATTTAGCAAAAGAATTTATAGGCCAAGAAAAATCAGTTTTAGATTTGATTAAAATTAGTAGTGGAACTGAAACAAGAAGAGAAGTTATTAAAAACGCAAGAGTGACACATGCTTGATTAGGATATGAAATGGGTACTGTTTGAGATGGTAAGTGACCATTAAAAAAACAAAAAGAATTAAAAGATAAAGAAGTTTGAAATTTTGCTGGTGAAAGTCAATTTTATCAATATGTTGCAACCAATAATAGATTTGATGATATTGAAATTGAAATAAAAGATGCACCAACTAATGATAGTTTACAACAATTATTATTAGATATGCTAAGTTATACATATAATTATAATAGGAATTTTGATGGTGCAACATATGATGATAAAGGTGTTCCAGACAATGAAATTGCAAAGTTAAGAGCAAAATTTGAAGGACAAAAACCAGAAGAAGTAATAACTAATTTATTTAAACAATGAAAATTGGATTATCCAAATTATATAAATTTACCACAAGTTCATATTTTTAAGAAACTAGTAATTATGTTATCAAATAATATTTATTCAATTATGTCAATTAATAAAGGTTTAAATGATGATAATAAAATTTTGTTACCCTATTATTTTGAATTAAAATCGAGTCCAATAAAACCTACTGGTAAAGATATTTGAAGATTTAAAGATACCAAAGTTATATTAAAATCTGAGTATTTTGATTTTACAGATATGAATAACATTAAACTAAGAAATAATGATATTAGTCAAAATGAATTATTTAAATTAGACGATAATCAATTTAATTGATTATCTATAACCAATGAACTAGAAACTAATAATATACCTTCATTAATTCCATCAGATTTAACATTAGCAAATGGTGAATATGGAAAATATTTTACAAAATTAATCATTAGTAATAATAAAATTGAAAATGCTTTAAATTTATATGGTTCAAATAAATCTCAATTATTTTCTAAATTGGAATTTTATAAAGAAATATCACAAATTGATAATAATAGTGAATTTGAATTACAAATCGAAAATCCGATTAATAATCTAAATCGGATTGAAATTAGTGGAATATTTGGTGCTGAAAATTATGATTTTATTTTAATAACAGATAAACAAGAAATTGATTTAAAAAATATTAATTTATTCGATAAATATAATGAAAATATTTCTTATATTAACTTAGAAATTTAATTATTCAAAATAATTATTTGTGTAAGTACCATCTCATTTTATATCTTCATCATGATGCTTAATTTTTGAAAAATACAATCTAGTTTTATCAGGGCTATATCATTTATTTCATCAAATTGTAGTATCACCATATACTCTTTCACCATTTGGTTTTAAAAATGAATTTTCCATATTATGGGTAAGCACCCCCCCCATGATTAATCCAATTGTTCCAGTTGTAGCACCAGTTAATGCTAATACTAATGTTATTTTACTTAAATTTGTTTTTATTCATGTTTTCATATTAAATTACTCCTTTTTTCCTTGATTTTACTTATAAATTGTACTATTTTTGATTATTTTTACAAGTATGCTTTTAAATACAAAATAACGCCTAAATTAAAAGCGTTTATTTTGTGAGACCTATACTATTAATAATATTGAAATTATTTATTATATAGCAAATGTGAAGATACTTTTTTTCACAGTAGCATTATTTTTACCCCTAATTACATTTTTATATGGATATAGTGCATAAAATAATGCATCATATGGGTCTTGATACATATTTCTGTCAGGAATGTTAGTTTTTGTTTCATCATAACGTAATTCTTCTAAACATTGAGTAGTTTTTGGTAAATCATTTTTATTTGCATAAAAGTTTCCATAACTCATAATATTTCTCATTCAAACTACTCTATTAGTTAATCCGGCTTCTTGATTTAAATTTGAAGCATGTTTAATAGCAGTTTGTGTTATTAAAATTGTATTTTGTTCATCTATTAATTTTTGATTTAATCAATCCATGGCAGTTCGTGCTTTATCATCATAAAAATAAATTGCTTGTTCAAAATTTTCAAAATTATCCATTAATCCTAAAATTTCATTAACATAAGCATTAATTTTTTCATTTTCATTAATAAAATCATTTGGAGTAACTACTAATTCACAAATAATATAAGCATCATAATAACCAGTATTATTATATTCTTTAAAACCAACTACCATAAATACAGTATGGTCTTTTGGTCCCGTAGCTCAATCAATACCAACACTATAAAAATCAAATTTATACATTTCTTTTTCTTGATTATAAAATTGTTTTAAGTCATATGATTGTCAATATTTTACAGTTTTTTGAAATGGAAAAATTGTTGCATCACTATCTAAAAATTCAAAACCATAAAAAACAGTATTAAATTCATCAGGATTACTTTTTTTCATTTCTAATAATGTTCTTTTTTGAATATCTGGTAATTTATTTCAAAACGGTTGAATAGTAAATCTTAAAACAAATAAACCTAAACCACTAAACATATCTTGATTTTCATAATAAATTTTGCCAACTTTTTTAAGATTTTCCATCACTTTATCATTTAATGGTAAAAATGGCGTACAGTATTTTAAATAAAATGGATGGTATTTATCATAAGGATTACATGTAAAAGTAATAAAAAAACTTTTATAAAAATAGCGAGTAATCTTTTTTCCAAAATTAGGACTATATATATTTTTATCAATAAACGTTCAACTTCATTCTTTAATAGGTTCTTTTGATACTTTAATACGATTACTTCTAAACATAGAGTTTTGTAAACGTTCATATCGATATGTTAATTGTTTTTCTGTTAGTGTTTCTTTTTCTTCTGCCATAATAATTTCATCTGTTCTTGAACCTAAAAAACTTGACCCACCTGCTTCTTTTCCAAAAATTTTATTACCATTAGCATAACCAATAAAGTCAATTTGTTGATTATTAGGAAAAATAATACATCCACCATCCTTAGTTATTTTTCATTTAATACCATGTGGATTATTAGGTAATAAATTAATATTATATTTATCTAATAAAACTTGACAAACATTCATTAAAGCACCAATTGTAGTTTCACTATGAGTATTTTCATATCTTCTTACTTCTTGAACACTACTATCACTAAAATTACAACATATAAATAAATCAAATGCTAAACAATTTCAAGTTTTTCTTGTTCCCCGTGCAGTTGGAATAAAACGATAAAAACAATTAGTAGTAAAATATTCTGCTCATTCATCACCAACAAATTGTTTAAAAATATCTCAACTAAAACCATAATTATTATCACTAAAATTAAGATTATATTTTTTATTTAATTGTGCATAACTAGTGATAAAAGCCATATTTACTCCTTATTAACATATATAAGTTAAAATTAAATTATTTAAAAGAAAGGAAAATTAAAAATGATAAAATTACCATTTCCTAATCATTTTGATTGAGACAAACACTATTTTAATCAAGATGAATTAAATTTACAACAAACAGAAGAATTATTTGCAAAAATAGATGATTATTTATGAAGTATATGTGATAAATCTGAATATAAATCATATAGATTTAGAAAAAGAAAATTAAAAACAAAAAAAGGTTTATTAAATTATAAACGACGTATTTGTATACATTATAACCCAAAAACACAAAAAAAGGAATTTGTTTCATTGCTAGATAACTATCTTGGTGTTAAAAAGTATAGTAAATTAGCACCAGATGTTATTAAACAAATTTTAAAATATTTTGCTGATGATAAAAAATATCGTGATGTTTGTGATACTTTTATTGAAGATTTAATAAGTAATAGTACAGTTTGTAGAACATATCAAAAATTTGAATTACCAAAAGCAAATATCCCTAAAATACTATTGCAACCAAATCAAACTTTATATATAAATATTGATGATGGGCATAGAAAATTTAAGTTTAATGAAAAACACAATACTAAAAATTGTAAAAAATATTCTATGAGATTATTAGTATTTTGTACTGGTAAAAAGAAAAATGGAAAATTAATTAATAAAAGAGCTGTATGTAAAATAAGAGTATCAAAAACAGAAATTGGTGCAGAAAAAACAGCTAAATTTATTCAAAAATATGGTAATTTATATTTTGAAAACTTTGACCAAGCAAATTTAATAGTTTGTGGTGATAGTGCAAAATGAATTAGAAAAACTGCTACAATTTTAAATGCTAAATTTATTTTAGATAAATTCCATGCTTTTCATGTTTTATTTCTTGGTATAATGGCTGGAAGAAGAAAAAATAAAATTGCTAAATTACACTATCAAAATGCAATAACTTTATTTGAAAAAGGTCAATATTATGAATTAATTGATTTTTTACAATCATTAACTTTGCAATATAAAAAATTAAAAGTTGGTTATTTTATTAATGCAAAAGATGGTGTATTAAACCAAGCACTAGTTGAAAATATTGGTTGCTTTACTGAAACTAATATTAAACAAATTTTAAAGCATATGATTGGTGATAGAACTTATAACATTGATATGTATACAAAAATGGTTAATTTTAAATGCTATCAAATAAATACTGCCATCCAGTTATTATAAATTAAAATTAAAGATTTTAAAAAACCAAAAATAAAATAAAACTTATTAAAGATGCTTTAATAAGAATTTTTGTGTTATAAAAGTAAGTATTATTGTTGACTAATATTTTTCAAGTGTTAAGATTAACATACAATTGCATATTGAAGTCAAAATTATTCTCGTCTAACTTTATAATTTTAAGACAAATTTGAATATTATTGACAACATCGGTACGCTCCCCTTTTGGGAGCGTGTCGAAGATGTCGGTAACTAAAAAGTTTTAAAAATAGCTCCTTTCTTTTTTTACCCTTGAATTAAAAATAAATGACAAAAGACGAGAATAAAAATCTTGTCTTTTTTTGTGTAATTGTAAAATTTTAAAATTTTTATTATTAACATCCTTTAAATATCTACTACACGCAGTGACCAAGTAGGAGAAAGTTAATAATTAATAACCCTCTTTAACGCTATTATCAACACGTGTTAGGGAACTAAAAAAGTGAACTACAACACAGTTGTTAAAAATAGTAGCTAGAACATGTGGACTTGCATGGATAAATAAAAAGTGGAGTGATACCTAATAAAATATACTAACCATTAATGGTAATTCTTGGGGTGGGAGCGAATTGGAAACTAGTATATATAGACCTGTTGTAGGGACCTATTGTATTAATTCTATTCTTTATTTAACCAACCTTGCCACTCCCCAGTGAGCAAGTGTTGGTTTTATTTTTTATTTTTTTTGAAAAATTTTTTTGGGCGAGAAAATAAATTTCAAACTTGTAAAAAAAATTGAGCGGTGCCGGTTCAATTAAAATATTAATTTATTAAACATAAATTAAATAAATATTGAATCGAATGCCTCGATTTCTTTTTAAAATTTCACAATTTATTTTTGAGCCCAGAATTGCTGGAATGAATAAAACGAATAGTAGTATTATTAATAATCTAAAAATCAAAATATATGTTCTTTATGCTAGAAGCAACAGAACATATTAGGAAAGGATTATTATGCAAATAGAATTTAAAAAAGAACAAATTGTTAAAGATAGACCACAATCTATTCTTATTGATTATGGTGAATATAAATTACAATGTCCAAAATGAATGGTTAAAAATAATAGTTTTATTGCTGATGATAAATATACATATTGAGTTTTTAATTTAGAAAATATTAAAAGAGAATTAAGTGGTAATGAATTAATAAAATTATTAGAACCATATATTAAAGACCAAAAAATAACTGTTAATAAACCAACCGCTCCAAAAGAATATTATCTTAATGATATAAAACTTGAACCATTAAAATTTTATGAACAGCATAATAGTTAATTTATCGGTGAAATAACAGATAACAAAACTAAAATTACTAATCCTTGTTTTAAATATAACATTACGTGAGAAGAAAACAGAAAAGATTTTAAAATGCTGAGTTATACTTGTAAGTGCAAGTAAATAAAATTGCAAAAAATTCTCATATAAAAATTTCATAATGCTAAATTTAGTTTAGAAAAAAGTAAGGAGTTTTTATATGAGTTATAAACATCTTGGCATAGATGAAAGGATTTATATTGAGAATCAATTGAAATTTAAATTTAAAATTAGTGAAATAGCTAAAAATCTTAATCGAAGTATTAGTACTATTATTCGAGAAATTAATAGAAATAAAGATAATAATCATTATTTTTCATTAATTGCACAAAATAAAGCTGAAAATCGAAAACAATCACATATTAGTTTTCATAAGTTTAAAAATAAGAATTTAGTAAAATATGTACAACAAAAATTACTATTAGGTTGATCACCTGAACAAATTTATGGCAGAATTAAAAATTTTCATAAAGAGTGAGTTATTAGTTTTAAAACAATTTATACTTGAATTTATTTTGGAATGCTTGATAAAGTTACTAGTAAAAATTTAAGAAGAAAAGGTAAAAAACGAAAATCTAAAGAAAATCGTGGCAAGTTTAATGGTAAATCAATTAAAGAACGAGATATAAATGTTAATGATCGTATAACACTTGGTCATTGAGAAGGAGATACTATAGTATCATCACGAGGTAAAAGCAAATCATGTTTAATAACTTTAGTTGAAAGAGTATCACGATTTACTTTAGCAATATTAGTTAAAAACAGAACTACTAAAGTTATTAATAAAAATGTTAGTTATTATTTATCAATTCTTCCTAAAAACATTGTTAAAACTATTACTTTTGATCGTGGCAAAGAATTTTCAAATTGACAACAACTTGAAAAAAATTTAGATATAAAAATTTATTTTGCCAATCCATATTCACCTTGACAAAGAGGTACTAATGAAAATACTAATGGTTTAATTAGAGAAAAATTTCCTAAAAAATTTATTTTTTCAAAAACTAATAAAAATGAAGTTCATAAATTTATATTGTCTTTAAACCAAAGACCAAGAAAAATACTAAATTATCTTTCACCAATCGAATATTTGGATAGAAAAATAATTTAGTTGCACTTACCTTTACAATTTAGCAAATAAATAATCCATATAAACATGATGATTTACCAATTAATTATTTAGTTACTTCTTATAAGGAAATTTCAACTCATAATGAAAAAGTATTTTTGTTGAACATGTAAACAACATAAATTAGATTATTTATTCTTTAATACTAATGATATAAAAACAAGAAAAAACTTTTTAAGAGACAAAAACGGTAAAGCAATTTGTTATGACTGTATCTTAAATGTTAAGTTAAGTAGGGGGTATAAATAATGAATAAAGAAAAACCATTTGCTGTTAAAGACCAAGAAATTATTAATGAATATAAGAAAAAACGTAGTAAAGAAATAACAGAAGAACATTTAAATAATATAGAAAAATTAAGAGAAGATTTTAAAAAAGAAATTATTAATAAATATAAAGAAAAATTAAAAAAAGATTTTAAAAAAGAAGTTATTAATGAATATAAGAAAAATTTAATTTGTTCATTAAATATATTTTTAGGTCATTATATAGAACAATACAAAAAAGAAAAAGAAACATTTTATCAAAATCAATTAAAAGGTTCAGTTGATATTATTGAATTATTAATTAATAAAATAAAATCCAAAGAATTTGATTAATAATGCAATATGACTTAATTATTGGAATTGACCCTGCTGGTATTGGTAATAATGGAATTGTTATATATTCAAATGAAACTAATAATATTATTTTTAATGAAACATTCAATACATTAACTGTTTTATGAACTAAAAATATTTATAAAGAAAAATTTCAATTAATTAAAGAAAAATTTATTGATAAAAAAATATTAGTTATTGTAGAAAATTTCTTTTTAAGTTCAAAACAATTATTAACTAATCCATTAGCAACCCCTAAAATTATTGGTGCATTAATGGTATTAGTACAAGATGTTATAAATTGAGATTATCTAGAAAGTGAACCAAAAAATAAAACTAAAATAGAAAATTATAAAGGAAATATAAAATTAACAAAACATGAACAAGATGCTTATAAACATATTCAATATTATTTAAAAAATCATAAAAAAATATTAATTTTTGATAATTATTTAAGGAAATTATAAAAATGAAAGATAAAACAAATTATGTCAAATTAACAGTAAAACTTAGTAACACTATTGAAGCAAAATATTACGAAAAAGGTAATAAAGAATTATATTATAGTGTTCGTGGTCAATGAAATGGATTAAACTATGTTACTTTAATTTTTAATAAACCAAAACTTTATAGACGCTGTATTTTATTAAACAAAAACGATGAAATTATAGTAACTGGTGAAATCTTTAATACTTTAAATATTCAAAAAAATCGTGCATTTTGTTCAATTAATGTTAAATGATTTAAAAAATGAAAAGAGTAAAAAATGATATTATGAGAAATTTTATTAATAGTACCAATATTAATAACCAGCATAACACTAATAATATTTTTATTATTTATTATTAAAGAATTAAAAAATGAATATAAAGTATTAAAAATATTAAGTGAAATTGCTAATCAAATTGAAAATAAGGAGAATAATTAATGATAATATTACCTACTTTGTTTGAAAATAAAGATGAAATTGAAATATTATCACCATTTCCCAAAGCAATTCATACAAGTAATGATATTAGAGCAATTATTTTAAGACAATATCCAAATGTTAAATCAAAACACATAATTGTTTCTGACCCAGAAAGTAATGTTGCATTAATAGTTGGTGATAATGATGTTTATCAAGGTTGAATTAAAGTAACAGTTAAAAAATTAGAAATTAAAGGATAATAACCATGACTAAGCGCGAATTTTTAATTAAATGAAATGTAGACGAAAAATTATTTTTTATTGATAATGTTGAATTTTGTACAAGTGAAACATGTGTAATGTTTAATTGAAATGATAATTATTTAATGATTGATTATCATTCAAAAGAGATGAAAAAATTTATAGAACTATTAAATGATTTAAAACAAATTAAAGGAGAATAAATTATGTTAGATGAAATTTTAAAAGTAATTTTTGATAGAACAGATAAACAAGAATTAATTTATATGATAGAAAGATTAATTCTTGTTACTAAAAATCCATCAGAAACAAAAAAATGACTTATTAAAGAATTTGATAAAAATCATTATGTTTTAGAAAAATTATTGAATATGAACGGAGAAGTTAAATAATGCCAAATGAAAATACACAATCAAATTATACTTTAACTAAATTAATTAGAACTGGAATAAGTCCAATTTGTGCAATGATTGGTACAAGTGCTTATTATGGTCAAGTAATTGCAAATCCAGTATTAGGTTCAATTAATAGTTTATTATTTGGTAAAAAATTAGGTTTAGATATTTGAAATTTAAATCAAAGACCAAATACTAAAACTAAATTAATTAATAGTTCTAAAAAAATAGCATTAGGATTAGGAACAATTGGATTAGCAAATTATAGTAAATGAACAAAGAATAATATTACTCCAATTATTCCAACAACACCAATGCCAATAACTACTACAACTACAACTGAGGGTCCTCCATGATTACTATTAAATAAACAAGAAAATCAGTCATTAATGGATTGAGATACATATATTAGTTTAAATGCTTATGGTATATCAAATCTTATTAGTGGATTAACTGAGTTAATACCTAATAAATTTGAAACAATAAGAAAGATTTGTAATATGGCAACTGGTGGATGTTTAATATCAAGTGGTGTTGCTATGGGTATTAATAATGATTTTAATAATGCTTATGCAGTACCTACCATAATTGCTGGTGCAAGTGAAATAATCCATAATTTACTACCTATGGAAACAACTAATCATATTCAAGAAATGCAAGAAACATCATTTAATAATGAAACTTCAAGATTAATTAATGATAATAGATTTTCAATTAATAGTGAAACAACCAGTCAATATGGTAGTGATAATATGAGCGAAGTACCATTAAATCATGATAATGCTTCACTAAATTGAGATTATAATCACATGAATTTATAAAGGAGGTGAATAATTTATGAATAAAGAAAAATTACTTGAATATTACAATGAAAAATTAAAACAACATGAAAAAGATTTAGAAGACATACGACTGAATGAACGTTTAATTGCAAATCTTTTAATAGATGCAAAATGTATGATTGAAAGAATTATTAAAGGTGAATTTGATGAATAATCAAAAATAAACAATAAATAATCGAAAGGAAAATATTGAGATGAAAGAATTTTTACATGAATTAATAATTATTGGAACAAGTGTTGGAACATTAATTTGCAGAGAAATTATTGTTTTATTAAAAAGATTTATCACAACTCCAAAACATGTTAGAGCAAATAACAAAATTATCAAACATCAAAAAAAATTAGCAAAATTAAATGAAAAGATTAATAAAGAAAATAAATAAAAAAGTGGTGATGTAAATGTTAGAAAATGAAAATAATGTTCAACAAACAACTGAACCTTTAACTGAAAATAATGCTCAACAAGAAATAGAAAATAAAGTTAATGAAGCAGAAAATAAGTTAAATAAACTTAATCAAGAAATTAAAGAAAAAGAAATAATTAATATATTTAAAAAATATCAAGTTAAAACTGAATTTTATGATTATTTAAAATTTACAACAAGTAATATAGAAAATTCAAAAATTGAAGAAACTATTAAAAAAATGATTAAAGAACAACCAGTATTTAAAGAAATAATTAATACAGGTGGTAAACAACAAACAATAATAACAAATCAACAAAATTCAATAAAAAGTACATTATTGGATTATAAAAAAAATAATAATTTATAACAGAAAGGAAATCAAAAAATGGCAATACAATTCAATAAAAATTTAGATAATACCGAAAAATTAGTAGAAGCACCAGAGTTTATAGAATTTTATAAACAATCAAATTCACCATGAGCAAGTTTTTTTCCTATCGAAATGGTTAATTCAACAAAAATTGAATTTATAGTTAAAAAACCAAAAAATTCAGAAATTAAAGTATTAAAATGAAATGATAAAAGCAAAGGATTAGATGTTAGTTATGCTGAAACTGTTAAAATTTTAAAAGAAATTAAAGAAGAAGCGGTTGCGGGTGAAATAATTGCTAATGTTGATTTAAATGCTGAAAATGGACAAAATTTATTAAATACAATGCAATATGAAGTTGCTAATGACTTAGCAGATTATTTAGCAAATAATGATACAAATGTAATTGCAAAATATGCAACTAAAATAGACATTACTGATAAAACACCATTAGGATATTTAAAATCAATGTTAGATGCTTGAAATACTTTATTTCAACTAAGAAATAGTAATAATTGTCGTTTTTTTATTACTAATAATCTTTATGATACTATTGTTTATTTAGCCAATAACAAAGGTCTAATTACTGATAATCAAATTGCTCAACAATTAAGATTAAATGGAAATGATTTATACATCAAAGGTGTACTATGTCAAATTGTAATGGATGATTATATGACATTTACTGATAATAATGAAACTAAAATTATGTCTTTTGTTTTAGCAACACCAAGAGCAATGAAAAGATATATGTTACAAAATACAGTTGTATATGTTCAAGATATTGCTGATGGTAAAGTTGGAAGAAGATATTTAGTTGGTGGAGAAGTAACTGGTGAATCAATACCCTATATAACAGATGAAGAAACAACTTCACGCTGAATGTTATGTGCAATTGTTAATAATGATAAAAATGATTTAAAAACTAAAATTACAAGTTTAACAACTGATATTACTGCAAATGTTAATAACAATAATAGTGAATTAAATACACAAATAAAAAGTACTAATGAACTTAAATCATTAAATCCTAATTTAACAAATCCAACTATTAAATATTTTAGTGATGCACAAGGAAAAACTAATGTAAGTAATCAAAAACAAAAAGCAGGTGACTTATATATAACCATTACTGCTAATGTTAATGACTTAAATTATAAAGGAACAACAAATCCAATTAAAATAACTCTTAAATAAAGGAAATTAATATTATGCCAATCGGTACAACTAGTACAGCAATACTTTTAAACATAAATAAACCAAAACATACTAGAACAAGTAACCAACAAGAAAATAAAAGTTTTTGATGAGAAATTTTAGAAATGATTGGTGTACAAGTTATAGCAGTAGCACTTGCTCCTTTTACTGGTGGATTAAGTGAAAGTGTAGCCCTTGGATTAGGTGCAAGTGATTTAATTGCTAGTATTAGTGCTGTTGGTGTAGAATTTTTAACTGATTTTACTATTAATCAAGTTTATGATTATTTAAAAGGAAATCTAACACCATTAAATACTTTTTTTAATATATTACCAGCATTTGCTGGACTTAATAAAATTAGTCGTGGTTATCGTACAACTAAATTTATTAAGTTAGCACAAAAAACTAAAACATTAGAACAAGTTGGTATTAAAGAAGCAAAAAACTTACAAGAAATTATTAGTCAAGTAAGTGGAAAAGAAATTTTAACAGATAAAATTATTGGTAATAAACGTTATTTAATGAATTATAGTTTTACTCCTAATCGTGAAACAGTATTACGAGATTTAGGATATGTTGCTGAAAGACAATATAAGAATAATTTTCAAAAACTAGAAACAGAAAAATTAATGGAACACTTATTATTACAAAATACATTAATAAAATTAAGTCCACAATTAACTCCTAAATTTAAAATTAAAGATATTGAAAAAGCAAATAACTTTTTAAAAAAATTTAATACTGATTTAAAAGAAGTATTAAAAATGAATCAACATGATTGATTAAATTTAGTTCATACAATACATACAGAAAATAGATATGGAAAAACTTTAATTTTAGATTTACAAAAAATTCGTGCTAATGCTATTAAATTTAATTTTAAAAATAATGTTATTCATCAACTTGTTTTAAAAGCAAATCAAACTTTTAAATATTTTGATATTAGATTTTATTTAAAAAAAGGTTTAAATAAATTTTGAAAAGATACACCATATTTTGAAAAAATACGAGAAAGTATATATAAATTACAAGAAAAATTTGAAAAGTTAGAAAAACAAGTATTTGAAAAAATTCAGAAATTAAAAGAAAAAGCAACTGATTTATTTACTAGTGCAGAAAAAAGAGCAATTAAACACGCACAATTAATTCCATTAAATTCACCAGTATTTATGGGTTGTAAAATTCAACCTTTGTCATTAGATAAATGTGCAATTACTATTTATCATCGCAATCCTAAATATAAACCAATTACAGTTGTTGATAGTATTCTTAAAGCAAAAACTTTTGTTACTCAAATACATCCATTCCATTGATATCGTTGATATAGTGGTTGATACATTGGTTATGGAGTTAATCAAAATAAATGATTAAAAGCAATAGCATTTGCTCCACCAGTGGTGCAACAAGTAATTAGAGATAGTTTTAAAGTATATAGAGAAATATTTAGAACTATTAGAACTTATCATAAAGTAGTAAATGTTATTAATAATCCTATTGAAAATATTAACAAATCATTTAAAAATGTTGGTTTAAAATTTAGTGTTAATACTTTATTTGGTACTGGATTATTACATCATTTAGAAAAGTTTGCATATAGTCAAGTTGTAACAAAAAGTAAGAAAAAAATAAAAAAAGGTAAAAATAAAATACAAAAAGAAATTGAACATATAACACATAAAAAAACAAAAAAACATACTCATCATTATAAACAAGCATTTTTTAAGGAATGATAAAATATGATTAATAAACTTTGAACTGGTGTCAGTCTTGAAAATTATAATAACTGATATCCATTAACTGGAAAAATTACAGAAACACCACAGCAATACATACAAACATGACCTAATGTTAATGATTGATTTAAAACTTTTGCTATTCGTGCTCAAAATGATATTAATGCTTATCTTGGTTTTATTTTATCGAAATTTCCTTTTGATAGTTTCAAAGATGAATTAATTAAAGAAACATTAAGAGATATGGTATATGTAACCACTGAACATTGAGTTTTCAATCGTACACCGATTGAATTTAATGTTGATGCTACTATTCAGTTTAATAATGGTAGTCAATTTAGTGCAAGTAGTATTCCAACAATTAATGTATGAGATTTAGCACCAAGTAGAATGAAAATATGGGCAAGACTAACAGAATTAAAACAAATATTATCAAATTATAATGATGATGAAATAGATGTTGAAAAAATTGATTTAAAAGCATTTTATACTAGAAATCAAGTTGATGAATTAATTGAACAACAAAAAGAATTTACATTATCAAAACAAATTAAATTATATGATGATTTAGTTGATGATAATGAAAATGAAATATATAGAGGTCCTGTTAGTAAATTTATTAATAAAGGTTATGTTGCAACAGATTATGATAAAGAAACTGAAACAATGATTTTAGATTGACCTGATGAAATTGGTACATTACCACCCGAAGCACTACAAAATAATCCACAAATTGGTGATTATACACATGCACCAACTTGTGATTTTTCTGCTAAACAACAGAAAAATATTACAGCCTTAACTAATAATAAACAAAATAAATTAATTACTGGCCATGGTATTAATCTTACAGAAGATAATGTAATATCTGTAAGTTCTTATTTGGTAACACCACAAGATTTTTTAAATAATCCACAATGAGAAGAACAAAAATCAATGATTTTAACAAGAAATACATATTATCAAATTTTTTGGTCACCTAATATGTCAAACAGTCAAGGACTTAAAGGAGTATTTTTCTTTTATGGTGCAGTACCAACAGCCCATAATGTAGCTATTGATTCAGCAGGTTATTACTCAAATTCTACTAATGAAATTAAAGCTCATTTAAGTGTCCAACCTGAAAATGATGAATTAATACTATCATATTTTGATGGTAATTCTTGAATAGTAACTAATCTAGATGGAAATAAACTAGGAACTAAAATATATAAGCCTAAGACAAATAATAAAATTTATAAAATTAAAAGTAATACATTAGATATTAATTCACCAAGTGTAATTAATATAGATAAACCTATAAAAATTAATTCAAAAAGTTTAGAAACTAATGAAATAGAAGAAAATAATTGAGATATTGAATTAAAAGATATTCCTCCAAAACCAAGTCCAAGTCGTTCAAATTGAAAAGAAGTAGGAACAAGAGAAAAAAGTAAAATAGGTAATTGACAAATTACTTATGATTTTCAAGAGAATAAACATTATAGAGTTTATTATTCTTGAAGTATATATAATCCAGTTTATAATATTTTAGAATTTTTTATAACTGATAAAAAAACGATTAGTGTACCAATGCACACTTATAATGATAGTACTAATATAATAATTTTATCTCTTAATCAATCTAAATTGATTACTATTTTTACTGTAAAAGGTTCAAGAAATGGTAATGTATGAAAATTAGAAGAATTGCAGGAATAATATTATGTTTTTTAAAATAATAAAAATTATTTTAGGTTTAATTGGAGTTTTATTATCTTCTGCAGTTGCTGGTTTAATTATATTTATTATAGTAAAAATTGTATTAAAAATTAATCAAATATTTTAAAGAAAGGTGGTGAATATTATGTTAGGTAGATTTTTAAGAAAAGATAAAAGTACTAATAATGAAGAAAAAACTAAATTAACTTTTTTAAAAGGTAAAAGTACACATGCTTCTATTTTAAGTTATTTTGGTTTTAATGATTTTAACCATGAAACTTATTTTACTGATTTTGTAGCAGAAAATAATGCTAATTTATATAATGCTCCATTAGAAATAAATAATGAAACTATTAAACAATATTTAATTCAACAAGAATTTTATAGAAAAAATTGAAATTCTATTTTTAAATTAAGTAAATTAGGAATTAGTGGTTATTTAATTTTTATTGCTAATGATGATTTATATTTTCAAGTCGTTGATATACAACAAAGAGTTTATGATATTACTGGTAAATTAATTCAATGTACTATTTTTTATGATAGTTATGAACAAAATGCACAAATGGTAAGATTATTTGAAATTTATACATTAAATAATGAACAAGTAACAATTAATCGTGCAATTTATAGTATTAGTGATAATAAAAAACAATTTCCATTAGATTTTAAATCATTCATTAATAATCCTAATTTAGCACAAGAACAAACACTAAATATTAACTATATACCAATAGCAATTATGAGAAATAAAGCAAATGAGCTAGCAGATTGTAATAAAGTAATGGATAAAATTAAAGCATTAGATGTTATTTATGAACAAATTGTTTTAGATACCATTTTAAATTCACCTAAATTTATATTTAGTCAAACTTATGGCAATGTTCAATCTTTAATAGAAGACGCAGTAAGAACTTTGGTTACTAAAAATTACATATTTAAAAGTGGTGGAGATAATAATGAACAAAATGAAAATATTAATATGACAAATAGTAATTTTAAAGGTAAAAATTTAACTGATATATACGATTGAAATGTTAATGAAATATTTAAACGTTGTGGTATTCATATACCAAGTCAAAAGAAATCAGCACAACAATCAGTTCCAGAAAGTACAGCTGTAAATATTTCAACTATTAATTATATTGAACAAAAATTATGACAATTTAATATTGATATTCTTAAATTTATTCAAATATTAGTACGTTTAGATAAAGACTTATTAAATAGTAAAACATTTAATATTAATGATGAACAAGAAATTAATAATTTAACAGTTAAGTTAAAATTATTTAATCCAGAAAATAACCAATTAATAGGAGAGAACAATGGAAAACAACAACAAACCACAAACGAAGTTTCCACAGAAACAAACTAAACTTAATCAAGCAGAAGTAGAAAATGATTATTTAATTGATAATATTCCTTATGACTTTACTAATATGATGCGCGCTACTAGTGACCCAGATATTAATAGAGCATATGATGAATTTAAAAAAAGAACCATATATATTTATGAAATTGAGCGTTTATTTAAAAATAATGAAAATAATAGTTTAAGATTTTCAGCAAATACTATTAAAATTGGTTTTATTGATATTGATAAAGTATTAAAAACTATTGCTGTTGAAACATCAGACTTTACTATGCAATTAAATCAAAGAGCAAGTACTAATATTAATGACAATACAATTGAATATAGTATGACTGATATTAAAAATTTAATATTTCAAGAAATAAATTTATTAAATCAATTTAAGTTATATGCTGTATCTATTAATGAACCATTAACTGAAAATAATATTGATAATTTATATATCATTAATAATTATTCACAACCTTATCAAAATCCAAAAACAAGAAGTACTAAAAGTATAACTATTATTAAAATTAAAGATTTTAAAACAAGAGATGGTTATCCAATCATTATTAAATTACAAAAACCATTAGATAAAGATACAAAAGTTATTGGTTTAAAAATTAAAGCCCCTAGAAGCATGATTTTTGGTAATATAAAGGTACTTGGTGAAATTGACAATATGGAAGTATACCCAAAGTTATTTGTTAAAGATAAGATAGCATTTCCGCTATTATCAATGCCTATTGAAACTCAGCCAAAAGTTAGAATATTACAACAATGATTTAGTGAACAAATATTACCTTGAAATTTAGCAAAAGAATTTATAGGCCAAGAAAAATCAGTTTTAGATTTGATTAAAATTAGTAGTGGAACTGAAACAAGAAGAGAAGTTATTAAAAACGCAAGAGTGACACATGCTTGATTAGGATATGAAATGGGTACTGTTTGAGATGGTAAGTGACCATTAAAAAAACAAAAAGAATTAAAAGATAAAGAAGTTTGAAATTTTGCTGGTGAAAGTCAATTTTATCAATATGTTGCAACCAATAATAGATTTGATGATATTGAAATTGAAATAAAAGATGCACCAACTAATGATAGTTTACAACAATTATTATTAGATATGCTAAGTTATACATATAATTATAATAGGAATTTTGATGGTGCAACATATGATGATAAAGGTGTTCCAGACAATGAAATTGCAAAGTTAAGAGCAAAATTTGAAGGACAAAAACCAGAAGAAGTAATAACTAATTTATTTAAACAATGAAAATTGGATTATCCAAATTATATAAATTTACCACAAGTTCATATTTTTAAGAAACTAGTAATTATGTTATCAAATAATATTTATTCAATTATGTCAATTAATAAAGGTTTAAATGATGATAATAAAATTTTGTTACCCTATTATTTTGAATTAAAATCGAGTCCAATAAAACCTACTGGTAAAGATATTTGAAGATTTAAAGATACCAAAGTTATATTAAAATCTGAGTATTTTGATTTTACAGATATGAATAACATTAAACTAAGAAATAATGATATTAGTCAAAATGAATTATTTAAATTAGACGATAATCAATTTAATTGATTATCTATAACCAATGAACTAGAAACTAATAATATACCTTCATTAATTCCATCAGATTTAACATTAGCAAATGGTGAATATGGAAAATATTTTACAAAATTAATCATTAGTAATAATAAAATTGAAAATGCTTTAAATTTATATGGTTCAAATAAATCTCAATTATTTTCTAAATTGGAATTTTATAAAGAAATATCACAAATTGATAATAATAGTGAATTTGAATTACAAATCGAAAATCCGATTAATAATCTAAATCGGATTGAAATTAGTGGAATATTTGGTGCTGAAAATTATGATTTTATTTTAATAACAGATAAACAAGAAATTGATTTAAAAAATATTAATTTATTCGATAAATATAATGAAAATATTTCTTATATTAACTTAGAAATTTAATTATTCAAAATAATTATTTGTGTAAGTACCATCTCATTTTATATCTTCATCATGATGCTTAATTTTTGAAAAATACAATCTAGTTTTATCAGGGCTATATCATTTATTTCATCAAATTGTAGTATCACCATATACTCTTTCACCATTTGGTTTTAAAAATGAATTTTCCATATTATGGGTAAGCACCCCCCCCATGATTAATCCAATTGTTCCAGTTGTAGCACCAGTTAATGCTAATACTAATGTTATTTTACTTAAATTTGTTTTTATTCATGTTTTCATATTAAATTACTCCTTTTTTCCTTGATTTTACTTATAAATTGTACTATTTTTGATTATTTTTACAAGTATGCTTTTAAATACAAAATAACGCCTAAATTAAAAGCGTTTATTTTGTGAGACCTATACTATTAATAATATTGAAATTATTTATTATATAGCAAATGTGAAGATACTTTTTTTCACAGTAGCATTATTTTTACCCCTAATTACATTTTTATATGGATATAGTGCATAAAATAATGCATCATATGGGTCTTGATACATATTTCTGTCAGGAATGTTAGTTTTTGTTTCATCATAACGTAATTCTTCTAAACATTGAGTAGTTTTTGGTAAATCATTTTTATTTGCATAAAAGTTTCCATAACTCATAATATTTCTCATTCAAACTACTCTATTAGTTAATCCGGCTTCTTGATTTAAATTTGAAGCATGTTTAATAGCAGTTTGTGTTATTAAAATTGTATTTTGTTCATCTATTAATTTTTGATTTAATCAATCCATGGCAGTTCGTGCTTTATCATCATAAAAATAAATTGCTTGTTCAAAATTTTCAAAATTATCCATTAATCCTAAAATTTCATTAACATAAGCATTAATTTTTTCATTTTCATTAATAAAATCATTTGGAGTAACTACTAATTCACAAATAATATAAGCATCATAATAACCAGTATTATTATATTCTTTAAAACCAACTACCATAAATACAGTATGGTCTTTTGGTCCCGTAGCTCAATCAATACCAACACTATAAAAATCAAATTTATACATTTCTTTTTCTTGATTATAAAATTGTTTTAAGTCATATGATTGTCAATATTTTACAGTTTTTTGAAATGGAAAAATTGTTGCATCACTATCTAAAAATTCAAAACCATAAAAAACAGTATTAAATTCATCAGGATTACTTTTTTTCATTTCTAATAATGTTCTTTTTTGAATATCTGGTAATTTATTTCAAAACGGTTGAATAGTAAATCTTAAAACAAATAAACCTAAACCACTAAACATATCTTGATTTTCATAATAAATTTTGCCAACTTTTTTAAGATTTTCCATCACTTTATCATTTAATGGTAAAAATGGCGTACAGTATTTTAAATAAAATGGATGGTATTTATCATAAGGATTACATGTAAAAGTAATAAAAAAACTTTTATAAAAATAGCGAGTAATCTTTTTTCCAAAATTAGGACTATATATATTTTTATCAATAAACGTTCAACTTCATTCTTTAATAGGTTCTTTTGATACTTTAATACGATTACTTCTAAACATAGAGTTTTGTAAACGTTCATATCGATATGTTAATTGTTTTTCTGTTAGTGTTTCTTTTTCTTCTGCCATAATAATTTCATCTGTTCTTGAACCTAAAAAACTTGACCCACCTGCTTCTTTTCCAAAAATTTTATTACCATTAGCATAACCAATAAAGTCAATTTGTTGATTATTAGGAAAAATAATACATCCACCATCCTTAGTTATTTTTCATTTAATACCATGTGGATTATTAGGTAATAAATTAATATTATATTTATCTAATAAAACTTGACAAACATTCATTAAAGCACCAATTGTAGTTTCACTATGAGTATTTTCATATCTTCTTACTTCTTGAACACTACTATCACTAAAATTACAACATATAAATAAATCAAATGCTAAACAATTTCAAGTTTTTCTTGTTCCCCGTGCAGTTGGAATAAAACGATAAAAACAATTAGTAGTAAAATATTCTGCTCATTCATCACCAACAAATTGTTTAAAAATATCTCAACTAAAACCATAATTATTATCACTAAAATTAAGATTATATTTTTTATTTAATTGTGCATAACTAGTGATAAAAGCCATATTTACTCCTTATTAACATATATAAGTTAAAATTAAATTATTTAAAAGAAAGGAAAATTAAAAATGATAAAATTACCATTTCCTAATCATTTTGATTGAGACAAACACTATTTTAATCAAGATGAATTAAATTTACAACAAACAGAAGAATTATTTGCAAAAATAGATGATTATTTATGAAGTATATGTGATAAATCTGAATATAAATCATATAGATTTAGAAAAAGAAAATTAAAAACAAAAAAAGGTTTATTAAATTATAAACGACGTATTTGTATACATTATAACCCAAAAACACAAAAAAAGGAATTTGTTTCATTGCTAGATAACTATCTTGGTGTTAAAAAGTATAGTAAATTAGCACCAGATGTTATTAAACAAATTTTAAAATATTTTGCTGATGATAAAAAATATCGTGATGTTTGTGATACTTTTATTGAAGATTTAATAAGTAATAGTACAGTTTGTAGAACATATCAAAAATTTGAATTACCAAAAGCAAATATCCCTAAAATACTATTGCAACCAAATCAAACTTTATATATAAATATTGATGATGGGCATAGAAAATTTAAGTTTAATGAAAAACACAATACTAAAAATTGTAAAAAATATTCTATGAGATTATTAGTATTTTGTACTGGTAAAAAGAAAAATGGAAAATTAATTAATAAAAGAGCTGTATGTAAAATAAGAGTATCAAAAACAGAAATTGGTGCAGAAAAAACAGCTAAATTTATTCAAAAATATGGTAATTTATATTTTGAAAACTTTGACCAAGCAAATTTAATAGTTTGTGGTGATAGTGCAAAATGAATTAGAAAAACTGCTACAATTTTAAATGCTAAATTTATTTTAGATAAATTCCATGCTTTTCATGTTTTATTTCTTGGTATAATGGCTGGAAGAAGAAAAAATAAAATTGCTAAATTACACTATCAAAATGCAATAACTTTATTTGAAAAAGGTCAATATTATGAATTAATTGATTTTTTACAATCATTAACTTTGCAATATAAAAAATTAAAAGTTGGTTATTTTATTAATGCAAAAGATGGTGTATTAAACCAAGCACTAGTTGAAAATATTGGTTGCTTTACTGAAACTAATATTAAACAAATTTTAAAGCATATGATTGGTGATAGAACTTATAACATTGATATGTATACAAAAATGGTTAATTTTAAATGCTATCAAATAAATACTGCCATCCAGTTATTATAAATTAAAATTAAAGATTTTAAAAAACCAAAAATAAAATAAAACTTATTAAAGATGCTTTAATAAGAATTTTTGTGTTATAAAAGTAAGTATTATTGTTGACTAATATTTTTCAAGTGTTAAGATTAACATACAATTGCATATTGAAGTCAAAATTATTCTCGTCTAACTTTATAATTTTAAGACAAATTTGAATATTATTGACAACATCGGTACGCTCCCGAACTTTTTGGAAATATTAAAAAAGTAAAAGAATTATATATAAGAAAATCAAATAGTGAAATAAATATAGATGTTAATAAAATTAATAATGTAACTTTAAATAATTTATTAATAAATCCGACTAAATCAAACTTACCACAAATGTAAAAACGAGAGATTGCAATTACAATTTCTTTTATATTTAAAATCAATTTTAGAACACCAAATTTGCTCATACGCAAACGTTTTAAAATTTTATATGGTTTAGTATTTATAAAATTAAATATCTTATAAAATAGATTTTTAATTTTAATTAAAAATTATTGATATCCATATCTTCAAGGATAATTTTTATTGGGTATATAAACTTTTTTAGTTTTTATTAAATTTTCTTTTATAATTGGTTTTTGTGCTATTTCTTTTAGTTCATACATTTGATTATTGTAACTAAGATATAATTCATTAATAAATGATTTAAGTACAATTACATCAGTTCTAGGTTGTATGTATTGAACTTTGTTATTTTTATAAGGAAAATACTTTTTACCATAATATGTTATGGTTGAACCACTATCTGTTTTTCTTTTAGAAAATCTTGAAAGATAAATATTGATTTCTTCCTGTGTAGGAGCTTTAACCATAGCAGATTTAGTATCATCAATAGGAAAGGCAAATTGTTTATTAAAAGTACTTATGTATGTTTTAAGAAATTTGTTAGCTTCTTCTAAATTTCTAATTTTATTAAGTCGTAATTCACTAATTAAACGACTTTGAAGTGTTCCAAATAAGCGTTCAACGCGACCTTTAGCTTGCGGAATTGAAGTTCTGATTATTTCAACACCTAAATCATTACAGGACTTTTGAAATTGAGTATAAGTGTCATTTTCTGTATTTATTTTTCCTGCATCAACTTTTTTCTTATATCCAAAAACTGTTCTATTATCGGTATAAAATGTTTTTGGTATTCCATAATTAGTTAAAATTTGATAAAAAATATTATAATAACCATCTAATGTTTCTTGATGATCAAATCATAGTCCAACAATATTTCCTGTAGCATCATCAATTGCAGCATGTAAAAATGATTTTGGTTTATCGTTACCAAATCAATGATGATTACTGGCGTCCATTTGAATTAATTCACCAAAATTTGTTCTTCGATTTCTTGTTGGATGTAAGTTATTTTTTTTTATTTTTATGTCTTTTTGGTGAAGTAATTTTTTCTTTAATTAATATAATATAAAGTGTGCTATATGAAATCTTAATTTTTTCTTCATTAATTAATTTCTCATGAAAATGTTGAAAATTAAAATTATAATATTTTGTTTTATACAAGTTTATAATCTTAATTTTGATTTCAAAATTTGTTGCCTTATTAGAAATTTTATTACGAGATTTATGAATAAAATCAACTTTACCTTCTCTATTAAAAATTTGAATTAATTGGTTAATTCTTCTAATAGTTAGATTAAGTTTATTCTTGGCTTGATGTTTAGATAATTTATTAATAATAATATCATTTATAATTTTGTATTTATATTTTTCTTTCATAGTCATACTTCTTTCCATATTTATCACCAAGTATATTTAACTTCACTTTTGGGAAATTTTTACTCGATAACTAATAGGAAATTATCACTAAATAATGACAAAAAAAGAATTTTAATTGACATATTAAAAAAAATAAATTATAATTTAATAAATGTCCAATCCTAATATAGATATTTCTTTATATTAGGTTTTTTATTAAATTAAAATATTTGAAAGGAAGATAAAAAGATATGCCTAAAAATATACAAAATATACAAAATATACAAATGACAGAAAAAGAATATAAAAATTTTCAAAATTATAAAAAACAAAAAGCAATACAAGAAGAAATGATATCCAAAACAAAAAGTACAGCAAAAAAAGCGGGAAAAATTGCTACTAATCATGCACCAACATTAGGTGGTGCGATAGGATTTTTAGCAGGTGGATTTGGTGCAGGACTTACTGATAATAATCCTAATACTATTTTTGATGTGCCTGTTGGAATTTCATCAGCTGTTGGTGGAGCAATAATAGGATCTGTTGTAAAACAAAATTACAAAGCTAATATTGCTGAAAAAAAAGCAAAACGACAAGAAAAATTACAAAACATGCTATTAGAAAATATAAATAATTCATCAGATTCAGAATCCGAAGAAGAATTTGAACAAAACAAAGAAAATAGTTTGTATACTGATTTTGAAAAAAAATTAGCATTAAAAGAAGAAGCAATAAAAAAGAGAGAACTTTTATTACGAAACATGAAATTAGATGCAAAATTTCAAAAGCAAGAACAACAATTAAAAGAATTGAGTATTCAAAATAATTCAGTCGATGATATTCTTACAAAAGAATTAGCAAACACATTATCTACTGCTCCTATGACTTTTGCTACTTTAAATAAGGGTAATCCTATTTCTCAAGATGTAATAAATGCTGCTAATTTAATGTCTATAAGTTCATCTTCAAAACCTGTTACTGATAAACAAGAAAACCAAAAACCTCTTATTTCTATGTAATATCATATATGTTAATGAAACAAATAATAAAATCAGATATAGTTTAAAGGAGGATTACTTATGCATTTTGATCCTATCGAAGACTTGTTTAATGATCTAGGTTCACAGTTTCAGTCTTTTGGAAATGATACTGAAACTTTCTTTAATAATTTTGGTGATAATATAAGTTCAGAATTTGAAGTATTTACAAAAGATTTAAATACTAATTTTCAATATTTTAACAATGATGCAAGTAATGTCTTTAATGATTTAGGTAAGGAGTTTCAATCTCTTGGTAATGAAATTAGTGAAGGTTTTCAAATTGTTAGTAATGATGTAGAATTTTTTTTAATGATTTAGGTAAGGAGTTTCAATCTCTGAGTAATGAAATTAGTGAAGGTTTTCAAACATTTGTTCATAATTTTGAAACTGCCTTTAAAGATTTTGGTAATAATGTAAAAACTTTCTTTAATAATATTGGTAATAATATTGAATCATTTTATAATGGTATTACTTCATTTTTTTCAGGAATTGAAACTTTAATTAAAATTATGCCATATGCAATTGGTGGAGTAATTGGATCAGTTATAGCATTTAAGATTTATAAAGCAAGAAAGTCAATGTTAAAAAATGAAAGAATAAAAAAATATATAAAATTTGTAAAAATCAAGAACTAAATAATGATATTAAAAATGTTAATTTTGACAAATTAAAACCAGTAGTAAATAATACAAAACTTACAACAAGTAAATCAAAAAAGTTTACTAAAAAAATTTTAGTAAAATAAAAATAAAATGCGCCATAATGATTTTATAATCTAATTACGGTGCATTTTTCATTTTAAAATATAAATTTTACTTAACTTCACTAAAGTAGTCATCCATTTTAAAATAATCAATACTATGATCAAAAGTTGACGAATAAATGATTTTAAAATTTAAAGAAATGCGATGTTCTTTATTTAATTCATCAACTTTATTATTTAATTTCTTTTTAATTCTTTTGATATTTCTAATATTACGATCAGTTTCTCTTCTAATATTAAATACAAAAAAACATTTAATTTTGTCAAAAGAAATTTCATGTTTTTTATCAATATTATGTTGAAAACAAATAAAGCTATCAGTAAATTTTTTTGATAAATCATTAATAATATCTTCATGAAAATGTTTTTGAATTTTAAATTCAATGAATAAAAATTCATTTCTTTTATTATAAGTGATAGCATCAATTGACTTAATACCACGTGAATGACTACAACATAAAAGTTTAAGATTATCACCATCAATTGCATATTCTTCAGAATCTGAAGAATATGTTTTAGAAGCAGTACTATAAGATAACAAACGAAATGTTTTTTTTATTTTTTTTATAAATAAATATTAAATTATTTTTTAATGTCTCATTTAAATTCATATTCGTCTAACTCCCTATATGGATAACTTAAAGCTTCATTAATGTGATCTAAACTATTCTCTTCAATTATACAAGAATCAAAATTTTTATCTTTATTAATAAAATTATATTTAAAATTTAAGTTTTTAAAGTCACGACTTGCTAGTGAAGTTATTGTTTCAAGAATATATGGACTATGTGTTGAAATAATTAATTTAAAATTAATTATTTTAGAAATATTTAATAATAGTTTAGTAAATAAATATTATCATTCTGGATGAATATAGGCTTCGGGTTCATCAATAATTACTAAGTTACCTTCTTTAAAAAAGTCACTTTTAACCATTTCTTTAAATGATTGAATAATTTTTAATCCACGTGAGGAGTTAGCAAGTTTAATGGTAATACCATTTTTAGTTAAACTACCATTTTCAAAGTTAATTTTATTTTCATTACCAAAATAGTTTTCAAGTTCTTGATTAATTTTTTGTTTAATTAATACTAATTTCAAATTACTATACTGTTCAATATTTTTTTGAATATTAATTTTATTTTTAAAATCATCTAAGTAGTGACACTTTTTAAATTTGAAAATGTTATTTAATGATAATTTTAATTTTTCACTCTCTAACATATATGATGATTGTTTTTTACTAAGACTTTCTTCAATCATTAAATTTAAAATTTGGTCAGTATCACTAATATAAGTAGCATCAATTATTGAATTTTCAATAATATTTTCTAAATAATTAAACTCATGTTCTAAAGAAAATTTATTATTTTCATTAATATTGATCGTTAAAGTTTTGTTATTGTCTAAACTAAGTTTTAAATAACTATCTTTATTATTATATTTTTTATTTCTTAAGTTTTCACCATGAAAGTTTTCACGAAGAATATTAGCCATTAAATATGAAATGATATCAGTATCTTTATTATTAAATAATTCTAAGGTTTGTAAAATATCATTATTAATAATATTAATTGTATATTTAATAATTTTAATTTTGTAACTATCTTTATTAGTATCTAATTCAATTCTTTGTAATGTTTTGGTAATTAAATCATCATTTATTTTTAGCAATTGATGATAGTCTGTTAATAAATTAATTCAAAAATTATTAAATTTTTCAATTTTATAGTTGAAATTTGTTATTCATTTTTGCATAAATGTTTTATTATTTAGATTAATATTATTATAAATAGATTCAATTTCTTTAAATAAAGTACTTTCTTTTTCACTACTATTAAAATTTGTTTCAAGAAAATTACTACCAGTATTTTCAATTTATGTAAAAGTATCTTCAGCAAAGTTAAAAAAATTCTTAATTATTTCTGACTTAATATCACTAGTAGCAATTTTCACCATTGCAAAAACTAACCTACTTAAGTAACTTTTACCAGTATCATTAACACCAGCAATAATAGTAATATCACCAATAATTAAAGAAGTATCATTAAAAGGACCAATATTTTTTATTTTTAATTTCATTTATATCACCTATATATCATTTTAAACTATATAAATATAATAACATTTAACATTATTGAAATGTAGAAAAATAATAATAGTAAAAAATAATATATTATTGTTAGTATTGAAATATTAATAATAAATATAAATTATTAAATTTTAATGAATATAGTAATTGTTAATTATTTCACAATTTTCGATTGCATCTCAAAAATTATTATTTTTTATTTTTACTTTTAAACCAATAATTAAAAAAGTTAATGCAATAGTAAAAAATCCAAAAATTGGAGTTAAAATTATACAAAAAATAAATCCAATTTGTAATTCTATTCAATTATAATAATTTCCAATATTTTGACTTATATAACATACGTATTTTGGTGAATATTCTAAAATATGATATGTGCTAGTTATAGCTAATATTTGAAATCCATTTCTTTCTATATTTTCAAACTTTAACGTTGTTTGATTACGAATATGAGAATGATAATCACAAAAATCTATGAGAATTAAACCAGAAATTATAAATAAAATAGTTAAAATAAATAATAATATTGTTATTATTTGTATTTTTTTCATTTATTTTTGCTCCCTTAAATCTAATATAATAAAGAAAATTAATATATATTTTGAAAAATAAAAATATTTTTATTTATACAACGTAACAATATTAACAAATTTAATTAACTTTACAATAATGTTTATCTATTTTTATAAATAATATGGAAACTATTTATTATTATTTTACAGTTATTTTTATTAAAATATTAATTTTTAAGAAAAGTTTTAGTAGTAGTTATCCAATTGATAACTTTCTTCTTTTTTCGCTATCATTTTTTTCTGTATTTTCTAATTTACGCTTTTCTTTGTTAACTTCTTCTTTTGTTAATCATTCTTTTACTTTATTAAAATCTGTTTTCTTTTCTTCTGATCAATTTGTATCATCTTCATCTAATATTGCATCTAGGTATATCTTAAAAATTGCTTTTTCATTATCAGATAAATTTTGATCAGTTTGATATTTTTTGAAATTATGAAAAGCAGTTACTCGTTGTTCTAAAACATCTTTTTGTAATTCATTAAAATTAGAACAATTTGGAAGTTTTTTAATAAATGTTATAATTTTTGAATCAACATATGATAAATCATCTAACATACTATCTACTTCTTCTTTTATCTCATTATCAAGAAGATAATTTTTATTTTTAAAAGGATTACTATCTATTTTTTTAATATCAGTTAATACACTATTAACCAAATAATTAGTAACTTCTTTTAAGTTATATTTAATAGCTAAAGTTCATCAAGTTAATCCTTCTCTAGTTATATAATTATTATAATTACATTCATTTGTTATTAAAAAATCAATAATCATCATTTCAATTTGATTTTGATTTCTTGGTAATTGATGTAATCAATCAATTATCATATCTTCAAATTTAAAAGGTTTTTCATTATTTTTATTTTTAATATCAAAATTAATTTCTAAATCACCATTTTCATTTTTTAATAATAGTGTTCTTATAATTTTTTTATTATTACTTCTAATTGCTCTATGTAATATAGTGTTATTAAACTCATCAATAGGTGTATTAATATCAAAATATTTGCAATTTTCTATTATTTCTAACATATCAAAATTGTTGTTTAGGATTGCTATTTCATAAGGTATATTACCATTATCATCTATTTGATAAAAATTAGTTTTTTTAGTGATGGCAAAATTAATTCTAAAATCAGTTTTATTACCTTCTTTAGCAATAATATGTAAAAGATTTTGATTTTTAATATTAACACTATTAATATTAAAATGAGAATTATTTTGAAAATCATTAACTAATTCACGAATTTCTTTATTTGTCGGATATGCATCAGCTTTATTAATTTCTTGTATTAATAATTTGCAAAATGGAGTTTCATTTTGCAAATTTACTAAATTGGGATTAACTTGTGAATTATTAATTAGTTGCTTTGCTATATTTTTAAACTCTCCTCCAAGTTTTCAGTCTACAATATATTGTTTCATAATTGCTAAATGTAAAGGTGAATTTCCTTCAATATCTTGTTGATTTAAAAAATTTTTATCATTTTTTTTAAAATTTATTAATCAATTAATAAGTTTTATTTTATTAGTTGTAAATTCTATTAATTCACTTGAAGTTTCTCAACCTTCCTCGTGTGGATCATAGTTATATTCATCTTCTATTTCTGCTCCTTCATCTAAATCTAATAAAAAACTATTATGAAGGGCATTTCTATTGTTATTATCTAAACCAATAACTTCCTCATCACTAATGTTTGGATTATTCATAAAATCTTCAATAATAGAAAATTGAATTTTTTTATTTTGAAATTGATCAATAAGGTAATTTAATGTTAGCATACTTTTATCTGTTCCTATCTATAATATGAAATTCCTGTTACTTTTAATAAAGTAACAGGAATACAAAAACTTTCTTTAGTTTTACACTTATTTATATCATAATTTTTAAAAAAATCGAATACATTTATCTTAAAATTAAAATTTAGTTTACAATCAGCGTTTATTAACCTTTATATATATCATTTTTAATAATTGACTAGCAATGAAATAAACAATGACAACGCCAGCTAAATAAGCATAAAAAATTAAAGGAATTGGTGTTAAACCAATAGTAGCTCCTAATTGTGTATATGGAATACTAATGCCAATAATAGTAATTATAATTGTTGTTAAAAATAGCTGATGAGATGGCATGCTTTGAATAAAAGGTACCTTAGAAGTTCGTAATAATTGTACAATTAATGTTTGTGAAGTAACTCCTAAAATAAATCATCCAGTATGAAATAATGATTGTTGATATATGCCAGCAGCACTATTAGGATCTACATTAACAAAATTGGCAAATATATGTAAACCGTATCCTAAAAATAAAAAGGTGGTTATATCAAATATTGAACTTAGCGGTCCATTCCAGAATGCAAAAGGTAAAATGCTTTTTGCATTTCATTTTTGTGGTTTTTTAATAAAGTCTTCATCAACCCTATCTCAAGGAATTGCTAATTGAGAAATATCATATAATAAATTTTGTAGTAAAATTTGAATTGCCATCATTGGTAAAAAAGGTAATCAAATTGAAGCAATTAAAATACTTAATGAATTACCAAAATTAGAGGAAATAGTAATTTTAATATATTTTAAAATATTACCAAAAGTATTTCTACCACTGATCACTCCTTGCTCTAAAACATCTAAATCTTTTTCTAATAAAATAATATCAGATGCTTCTTTGGCAATATCAGTAGCACTATTAACAGATATTCCAACATCAGCGTGATGCAAAGCAACAGCATCATTAATACCATCACCTAAAAAGCCAACAGTGTGACCATTTAACTTTAAAATATCAATAATTCTTGATTTTTGTAATGGGTCCATTTTCGCAAAAATAGTAGTTTTATTTACTAATGCTTGTAAATGTTGATCATCCATATCTTCAATGTCACTACCTAATAAAGGAATTCCTGGTTCTAACCCCACCTTTTTACAAATTGCTTTAGTAACAATTTCATTATCACCAGTCAAAATTTTAACATCAATTCCGTGTTGATTAAGAGTTGTTATTGCTTTAATAGCGCTAGGTTTAGGTACATCTAAAAAACCTATATATCCTAATAAAACTAAATTAGATTCATCTTCTATTTTAAAAATTGTTTTGTCACTAGCAAAGTCTTGATAACCAATTGCAATTACTCGTAAACCATCATTATTTAATTCCGTACTTAATTTTAAAACATTTTCTTTAATTTTATCAGTTAAGGCAATTACTTTCCCTCCAATTTCAACTTTAGTACAAATTTTTAATATTTCTTCTACTGCTCCTTTGCAAATTAAAGTATTATTAATTTTATCTTTTGAAACTACTATTGACATTCGTCTTCTTATAAAATCAAAAGGTATTTCATCAATTTTACGATAGGGCATTTCAACTATTTTATTATGATGAGCTTTAATGTGTTGGACAATTGTTTTATCAATATTATTTTTTAATCCAGTTTGTAAAGAACTATTTAAATATGCCATTTCTAAAACTTTGTTTGATTCAACACCTTCTGGATCTAAGTGTTTAACCAACTCAATTCTATCCTCAGTTAAAGTACCAGTTTTATCAGTGCATAAAACATCCATTGCACCAAAACTTTGAATACTAGTTAAATTTTTAACAATTACTTTTTTATGTGATAATCTAATTGCACCTTTTGCTAAGTTAGCACTAACAATCATTGGTAGCATTTCGGGGGTAATACCAACAGCAACTGATATTGAAAATATTAACGCTGTTAAAATATTATTTTTAGTAATTACATTAACAATAAATATTAATGGTACCATTACACACATAAAACCAATAAGAATGTAAGTAACTTTTTTAATACCTTTACTAAAACTAGTAACAGGACGTTTACTAGTTACTGCACTAGCAATTGATCCAAAATAAGTATTAACACCTGATGCAATAACAATAGCAATAGCACCACCTGAAACAATACTAGTACCCATAAAACATATGTTTTCTAATTCTAGGATACTACTTTTTTTATTATCATCTTTAGTATTAATAGCGTGTTTTTCAACAGGAAATGTTTCACCAGTTAGTGCCGATTGATTAATAAATAGATCGGTTGAAACTAAAATTCGAACGTCAGCAGGAATCATATCACCAGAAGATAAGAAAATAATATCACCTGGTACTAAATTTTCAATTAATACTTCTTTTGTAAAATTGGCAACACTATTTAAAGCATTAAAATCAATTTTTTTATTTTTATTACTAAACCGAAAAACACTGGCTGTTGTTTCAATTAATTGTCGTAATTTTTCTGAAGATTTATAGGAACGATAATCTTGAAAGTAAGATATAAAAACACTCAAAATAATCATTACTAAAACAATAATAGCACTGTACAAATCAACATTTTTATCAGTATTAGTATTAATAACACTGTAACTAATAAAATTATAGATAACTATTATCATTAAAACAATAATAAAAGGATTAAAAATATTGTGCATTAATTTTTTGTATCAAACAAATCGTTTATGAGAAAAAACATTTTTACCATATTTTTTAAGTCTGTCTTCTACTTCTTCCTTTTTTAATCCGTACATACTACCATCTAATTGTTGGATAACTTCTTCTTTCGATAGTTGCGAAAATTGTTTAAACATGGTTGTTGTTTTTTGTTCTATATGCTTCTTTTTAAAAAATTGCATTATCAACCAACCTTTCTTCAAACGTATAATTTAATTGTATACTAAAATCAAAAGAACTTTATTTTAGTGAATAAAGTTCTTAAAACTACCAAATATTTAAGAATAATATTCTTCTATTTTCAATAAAAATTTGTATTATTTTAAATACAAATTATTTATATCAAAAATAGGAGTAAACATCAATGATTTAAAAGGAGTTGAAATATAATTTTAAATCTTCTAATCAATTTTCTATATTTATTAATCAAATATGATAGTATTTAGTTAAACTTGATATGAGTTTTTAACCTATTATTTTTAAATAAAAATAATAGTTTTTTATTTAGAAAAATGAAAGGAAATATAAATTAATTATTTTTTAAATAATTAATTTATAAAGGATAGTTAAAATGACTGAAAAACAGAAAATAGAAATTAATCAACTAAATTTAGAAATAAAAAAATATCATGAATCAATATGAATTCTTATCGACAAATTTAATGAATTAAATAATCTTTATAAACAGCAAAAAATAAAAATATCAAATACTAAAAAAGAACAAGAAAAATTATATTCTAAATATAAAATAATACGTAATAAATATTTAATTGAAGATAATCCAGAATTAAGTAAAAAATGAGGACAAGAAATGAAAATTAGTGGACAAAGACATACAATGAAATGAAAAAAAGTAATGGAGCAAGAAAAAAGAGCACTAAAATTAAAAGAAGAATGCCAAATTTTGGAAAAAGAAATTAATGAATTAGAAATAATACTTAACCAAAAATTAGATAAAATACCTACCATTCTTAATGATAATTTTAATCATATAAAAAATAAGGCAAATGATCAAAAAATAGATAATTTACAAAATATACAACATACAGTAAAAGAATATAAACCAAATTTACCAAATTTATAATAATAAAATTGTTACTATTAATAGTAACAATTTTATTAATTTATTATATATATATATATATCTAATTTCTTATATCTTTAATTTTTTCTGATATAGTACTTAATTGTAAACTGAATATAAGTTTTAAATTTTTAACCATTACTTTAGTTTAAAAGTAAATGGTTTTTTATATTTTTAAAAAGGAGATAAAAAGAAAAATGAAAATACAAAATAAAATTATACTAAGTTCAACCATTTTCGGTGAAGTTATAGGAAATATTGCTGGATGATATTCAATCCCAACAATTATTGCTGAATGATTAGATATTATGGAATATGATTTTATTGATAATTATATAAACAATGATTTTAATCCATATCGTTCTACAGTTAAAGGTGTTTTAATATGAGGTTTAATTTCAGCAGTAACAATGGCAATAACTTCAACTGTTAGTTTAAAAACTGTTGAATATGTAAAAGTACTTTAGGAAAATAGAAGACAAACAAATAGTAGAGAAATTGATGAAACAACACCTTTACTATCACAAACACAAATAAATTCAATAAATAATAATGAAGTAGAACCACCATTAGTATTAAATCCAGCAATAAGTGTAAGTTTATAATTAATATGGAGCGGAAAAAGATATGAAAAAAATATTATTACTACTTGCAATAAGTAATACTTTATCAATGACCAATAGTAATTTTTCTTATAATATTAATTCAAGTTTAACAAACACAATAAAAAGTAATGATGAAATTAATTTTTTAGCTACAGCAGATATTCATGCTGGATATCCTCAATCAGTTAGTAACAAAACAATTAGTGTCCTTGCTAAACATTTACCAGAAAATAATAATAGAGGTGTTATTATTTCTGGTGATTTAACAGGTTATGTTAAATATACAGGGAATTTATTTTCTTATAAATTAATGTTAGCATCAATCTCTAATCATCTTTTAACAGGTTTTGGTAACCATGATTCTGATACTACTTGTAAAGTTAACCAAACTTGACTTAACCAAAATATTGTTAAACAAAATGCTATGACAGCAGCTCATTTACTCTATTATACTTCAAAAAATGAAGTTCCTGTATATTCTTGAAATTGATTGGGTATACATTTTGTTCAATGCAGTTTAGCGCCAATTAATAAAGATACTTCAGGTTGAAATTTTGGAAGAAGTGATCCTGGGCCAGCATTAACTGAATTACAAAAAGATTTAGAAATAAATGTTGGTTTGAGTAATATGCCAATTGTTTTAGCTTTTCATTATGGATATGATGATTTTTCAATTGATCAAGAATGATGAAGTAAAGAACAAAGAACTGAATTTGAAAATGCAATTTTAGCAAAATATAATGTTATTTTAATGTTAACTGGACATCAACATTTTGTGCCAACCAAATATGATGAAAAAATAATTACAGTTAATGTTGGTAAAAAAACAATTTATGATGTTTTAAGTGGTACTGCACTTTTTGGTGGTTATTCTGAAATTTCTATAAATAAAACTAACAAAGAAATTACAATTAAACGTCATAACGTACAACAAAACGATGAAATTGTTATTAATAAAAAAATTAAATATTAATTAAAATTAAAAACCAAGTTTTATTAAAACTTAGTTTTTTTAAATATACAAATTTTTTATTTATTATAATTTGGTGCTTCTTTTGTTAGTTCAACATCATGAGGATGTGATTCTCTTAAACCAGCACTTGAAATTTTTACAAATTTAGAATCTTGGATTAAAGATAAAATATTTTTAGCACCAACATAACCCATACCACTTCTAATACCACCAACTAATTGAAAAACAACATCTTGTACTTTTCCTTTAAAAGGAACGCGTGCTTCAATTCCTTCTGGCACTAATTTTTTAATTCCTTTTTGAAAATAACGATCACTACTACCACGTTTCATGGCAACTAATGAACCCATACCAACATAATTTTTATATTTTTTACCATTGACAATAATTTCCTCACCTGGTGATTCTTCTGTTCCGGCTAAAATGCTACCTAACATTACACAATTGCTACCAGCAGCAATTGCTTTTACAATATCACCAGAATATTTAATACCACCATCAGCAATGACAGTTACGTTTTTATTTTTTGCTCAATTATAAACATCATTAATAACAGTAATTTGTGGCACACCAACTCCTGCTATTATTCTAGTAGTACAAATGCTACCAGGACCAACACCAACTTTAATACAATTTGCGCCAACTTCATAAAGTGCTTGTGCTCCAACTGCAGTACAAATATTTCCAACAATAATATCTAATTTTGGATAAGTTTTACGAATTATTTTAACTGTTTTTAAAATCCCTAAACTATGACCATGTGCTGAATCAACAACTAATACATCAACTTTTGCTTTAACTAATGCCTCAACTCTTGCTAAAGTGTCTTCACCAACACCAACAGCAGCACCAACTCTTAATCGTCCTTGATCATCTTTACAAGCATTTGGATAATCAATAGCTTTATCAATATCTTTTGTTGTAATTAAACCAATCAATTTATTATTTGAACCAACAATTGGTAGTTTTTCAATTTTATTTTTTAACATAACTTGTTTTGCTTGTTCGATTGTTGTTGTTTTATCACCAACAATTAAATTTTTGGTAGTCATAATATTTTTAACTAATGCATTATCATTATCAAGATATTTCAAATCACGATTAGTAACAATTCCAATTAGTTGATTTTCTTCATTTACAACAGGCAATCCAGAAATTCGATAAGTACTCATAATTGATTTTGCTTCACTAATTAAAGTTTGAACACCAATAGTAATTGGATCAGTAATAAAACCTGACTCATTTCTTTTCACTTTTTGTACTTCTAAAGCTTGTTCAGCAATTGATAAATTTTTATGAATAATGCCAATACCACCAACTCTTGCCATGGCAATTGCTAGATCAGATTCAGTAACTGTATCCATAGCAGCAGATAAAATTGGAATATTTAATTCAATTTTATTTGTTAATTTAGTTTTTAAAGAAACTTGATTTGGTAAAACTTCTGAATATCCTGGAACTAATAATACATCATCAAAAGTAATTCCTTCACATATTATTTTTTGATTTAAATCTTTATTCATAGTTTACTCCCATTCTATAGTACCTGGTGGCTTTGATGTAATATCATAAACTACTCTATTAACACCATCTACTTTATTAATAATCTCATTTGCAACTTCATCTAGAAATTCTCATGGTAAATGTGAACTTGTTGCTGTCATAAAGTCAATTGTATTAACGCTTCTTAAACTAATAACATAATCATAAGTACGATTATCACCCATTACGCCCACAGTTTTAACTGGTAGCAAAGTGGCAAATGCTTGTGATACTTGATTATATATATTTTTTTCTTTCAATTTGGTAATAAAAATATGATCAACTTCTTGTAAAATTAAACATTTTTCTTTTGTTACTTCTTCTATAACTCTAACTCCTAATCCAGGACCAGGGAAAGGATGACGATTAATTAATGTTTCAGGTAACCCAAGTTTTAAACCAATTTCTCTTACTTCATCTTTAAATAAGGCTTTTAATGGTTCTAACAATTTAAATTGTAAATCATCAAGTAAACCACCAACATTATGATGAGTTTTAATTGTTTTTGAACTTGCATGTTTACTTGAAGATTCAATAATATCTGGATAAATTGTTCCTTGTGCTAAAAAATCAGCCGTTTTAAATTTTCTTGCTGCTGTTGTAAATACATCAATAAATTGTTTACCAATAATTTTTCTTTTTTCTTCAGCATTTTTAACACCTTTTAAGGCAGTAAAAAAATGTTTACTTGCATCAATCATTTCAATATTAAGTTTAAAATTTTGTTTATAAATTTCCATCACATCAATTGCTTCATTTTTTCTCAATAAACCTGTATCAACAAAAATGCAAGTTAACTGTTTACCAATTGCCTTAGAAATAATGGCAGCGGCAACTGAAGAATCAACTCCACCACTTAAACCTAAAATAACTTGTTTATCTTGGATTTTATCTTTAATTTCTGAAATTTGATTACTAATAAAATCATCTAAACTTCAATCTTTCGTGCAACTTGCTATTGTAAATAAAAAATTTTCAATTATTTGCTTACCAAATTCTGAATGGGTAACTTCAGCATGAAATTGGATACCATAAATTGGTTTAGTCAAATGTGCAATTGCTGAAATTGAAGAATCAGAATGAGCTATTTGTATAAAATCTTTTGGAATTTTTGTTACATGATCAGCATGACTCATTCATACTTTTGATTGATTAGCAACTTTTTTAAATAATTTATTATTTGGTTGATCAAGATATAAAATTGATTTTCCAAATTCTTGTTCATCTGCCAATTCTACTTTCCCTTTAAAATGATTTGTTAATAATTGCATGCCATAACAAACGCCTAAAATGGCAACTGGTAAATTAAAAATCGCTTGATCAATTTTATAAGCATTTTGTAAATAAACACTTGATGGTCCACCAGATAAAATAATTGCTTTTAAGTTGGGATATGTTTTTATTTTTTGATAACTAATATTAAAAGATAAAACTTCAGTATAAACATTTGCTTCTCTTACTCTTCTTGCTAATAATTGTGTATATTGACTTCCACAATCTAAAATCAATACTTGTGTATTTATCATTTTTTTCCTCCAAATATAATAGTAATTAAATCATTTTTTAACAAAAAATAAAATAGATTACAGTAATAATTATTTTATGATAGATTTTAATTTCTTTAAAATATAATTAAAAATATTGATATTAATGATAAGAGCATATGAAAAAGAGTAATCATTTATTAATGATTACTCTTAAAAGTTAAAATATAATTTAAAGAAATTAAGTTGTAACTGATCTGGCTTCATTTTCATGAATTTTAATTCGTTCTAATTCTGTTTCGGGTTCATTAAGTAAATATTTTATTGCTTCTTCTTCAGTCATTGGTATGAATTCTTGATCTAATTGATTTTGATAATCTAAATTTGATGCTAAGCGTATTTTTAATTTTGGTTGATAATAAATAAAATATCAAATAACAGCAATTGCAATAAACATTCAAAACATTAAGAACTCAATAATAACAGCTATTAATACTTCGCCTCTTTTATTAATCATGTCATTAACCATACCATAATTAAAAACAACAAACTGACTAAGCAAAAATAAACCACAAGCAACAAAAATAATTCATTCTCAAATTTTAATTTTAATTTGTTTACGATAACCCATAACACATGTGGCAGCTAATACAAAAATATATACAGCAATAGTAATGTTAGTAGAAAATCCTAGTACTGTATTAAAATCAAAAGGTGCACCAATTAAATCTGGGATTATTAACATAATAATACAAGCAATAATAGTAATAATTAAATTAGCTGTATTAGCACGCATTGCAATATTTTCTTTATTTAATTTGGCTAATTTTTCAGTAATATATCCTTCTTTGGCTAATGGTTGAATCATACCACCAGAATATAAAGAATTTTGCATAGCACCATTTAATTTCAATGATAAAGTAAAAACAACTAGTACAATCATACCAGTAATACCAGCAATTCCTGATATAACATTATTTGGATTATATTCATTAGTAGCTCCAGATCAACCATTTTGGCCATTTGTACCGTCAATAGTAATGGCACCAAATATTAATACTGATACAGCTAAATAAAAAATAATTGATAATAATAAAACTATTAAAATACCTTTACCAAAGTTTTTAGTTGGATTTTTAACATTTTTTCCAACAACAATAAAAGTTTCAAAACCAATAAAAAAATAGAAGAATCCACTAAATGCATTATTAATTTTTGGTAAAGTTAAATTAATGTTTTTTGTTCCTTCAGCCGCTTCTGAAAATGCTAAACCTTTATTAGTTACTACCAAAATAATAGCACAAACAATTAAAAACAAAGCAGAACCTCATTTAATAATACCAGAAATATTAACAAATCAACGAAATCCCTTCATTCCAAAATACATGCAACTAGCAGCAGCATAAATAAAAATACCAATACTATTAATAATTAAACTTGATCATCGTTCAGGAGCTCAATCAAAAATTGATAATTGATCTAAATTCACTCGAAACATAGAAATAATAGTTACAATAATTGTTGAAGGTAAAGTAATATATTGAATAAAACCAATTATTCAACCTCAAAAACGACCAAAAACACCACGAACATAAACATAAGCGCCACCATTAGTGTCATGATAAACACGACTACATTTAGTAAAAGCAAGTGCAGTTCCCGCAGCAATTAAAGCACATAATAAAATAACTCATAGCATATGTAAACCAACGCCACCATTATTTCAATAATAAATGCCAATTAATGCCATTGGAAATGCAATACCACAAGTATAGTTAAAACCAATTCATATTAATTCATTAAGACTAATTTTTTCATTATTAACACGAGATGATTTTGATCAAAATTTTAATTTTTTTAAATTAAACATTCAATTAGTAATTCCTTTCAAAAAATAAATTATTTTTAATTATAACTTAAAAAAATATTTTTATTTTTTAATTATCAAATTTTATGATATTAGAACAAAAGTAGTTTTAAAGTGATTAGCAAATTAAACAATAAAATATAACAAATTATAATAATATAATTTGTTATATAAAGAATTACTAATTATTTTACTTTTAATTTTCCTTAAATAATGAGTAAAAAAATCTTAATTTCTTCTTATTTAAATTTTGATATTTTTTATAATAATTATCAAAAAAAACATTAAACTTTACGAACTGGACTTTTTACTCAATAAGTTCAATTACCAGTAAAAACATTTGAAAAATCACCTTCATTTAAATATTTTAATCCGTGATTATTTGTTCCTCAAACTTCATCTATCTTACCATTACTATCACGATTTAATGATCATATTCTAATGTTTGCTAATTTATTTGTTTGTGCTCAATTATATAAATCTTTAGCATCTTCTAAAGTAAAATAGTTATTATTTACATCATTAATACCAATCATTGGTGTAATACCTAGTTTTTGATAAACATCAGTAAGTAATAAATTAGATTTTGGAAAATATTGTTTTATTAATTCAAAATATTGGTTAGCAGTACTTTTAATTGCTTGTTTAGCAATATCAAAAAAAGTTAAACCTTTATCAATTACTTCTTGTCCAACAATTTCACCATAATCCATAGCCATAATGTTAATTGTAAATAAATCTTCAACTTTTAAATCTGCTTTTTGATATATTTCTAAAGCTATTTTAATAACATTCTCAATATCTCTACCAACTAGCCCTGTTGGCATTACTGGTAATGTAACACTAAAGTTTCAATTTTGATTATTTCTTTTCATTTTTGTTAATGTAGTAAATAAAACCTTCATTCCATTAATATGATCACTATCAAAGTTTATCCCTTCAATATCTAAGTCTAAATTTAATGGCATATCTTTAGTTTCAAAACCTGCAAATTTAGTAATGCGTTCTTGATACTCAATCAAAGCTGGTTGTAGCATTGCTACTGCTTTATTAATATCTTTATTAGATAGCGTATATGCAACATCTCATGGATTATAACCAACAGCTGAAGCAGCACCGCCATAAGCAACAACAATATTATTAAAACCATCATTCTTTACTAAAGGTTTAAGTACTTCTGGTTTCAATTTATTTTCTACTCAATAATCATATCCGGCGCCCAAAGACTGTCCAGCAATAGTTAATTCTAACTTATCTTTAATTGCAATTGCTTGCTGAACAAAAGCCAAAGTAATAGATTTTAAATCTTTTATTTTATTAAAAACTTTTTTACCATCATGTAATATAATTTCTTTACCATTAATTAAGTCTCTAGGAGTTGTTCCTATTCATAATCCTCCATCATAATAAGGTTGGAATAAATAGTTAGCATGTTGTTTAACTTTATTAGTAACTGATTGACCATCACGATTAGGGTTAACTTCAATTCAATTACGAATTAAACCTTTTCACGTTTCTAAATTTATTTTTATCATAATTACTTTTTTTTCCTTTCATTAAAATAATAAGATTTATTAAAATATTAATTTTTCTAAAGTTATTTCAAAATAAAAAATAATTGGCAATTTAGCACCAATTTTAAAATATTATTAGGAAAATTAAATTAAAATAAATCTTAATTCTAATTTTATACTTGAAAAAATTAATATGTGCTAAATTGTAAAGGTAAGTGCAACTAAATTATTTTTCTATCCAAATATTCGATTGGTGAAAGATAATTTAGTATTTTTCTTGGTCTTTGGTTTAAAGACAATATAAATTTATGAACTTCATTTTTATTAGTTTTTGAAAAAATAAATTTTTTAGGAAATTTTTCTCTAATTAAACCATTAGTATTTTCATTAGTACCTCTTTGTCAAGGTGAATATGGATTGGCAAAATAAATTTTTATATCTAAATTTTTTTCAAGTTGTTGTCAATTTGAAAATTCTTTGCCACGATCAAAAGTAATAGTTTTAACAATGTTTTTAGGAAGAATTGATAAATAATAACTAACATTTTTATTAATAACTTTAGTAGTTCTGTTTTTAACTAATATTGCTAAAGTAAATCGTGATACTCTTTCAACTAAAGTTATTAAACATGATTTGCTTTTACCTCGTGATGATACTATAGTATCTCCTTCTCAATGACCAAGTGTTATACGATCATTAACATTTATATCTCGTTCTTTAATTGATTTACCATTAAACTTGCCACGATTTTCTTTAGATTTTCGTTTTTTACCTTTTCTTCTTAAATTTTTACTAGTAACTTTATCAAGCATTCCAAAATAAATTCAAGTATAAATTGTTTTAAAACTAATAACTCACTCTTTATGAAAATTTTTAATTCTGCCATAAATTTGTTCAGGTGATCAACCTAATAGTAATTTTTGTTGTACATATTTTACTAAATTCTTATTTTTAAACTTATGAAAACTAATATGTGATTGTTTTCGATTTTCAGCTTTATTTTGTGCAATTAATGAAAAATAATGATTATTATCTTTATTTCTATTAATTTCTCGAATAATAGTACTAATACTTCGATTAAGATTTTTAGCTATTTCACTAATTTTAAATTTAAATTTCAATTGATTCTCAATATAAATCCTTTCATCTATGCCAAGATGTTTATAACTCATATAAAAACTCCTTACTTTTTTCTAAACTAAATTTAGCATTATGAAATTTTTATATGAGAATTTTTTGCAATTTTATTTACTTGCACTTACAAGTATAACTCAGCATGTAATAAAAAATTTCTTATAAAAAAGTACTTTTTTATAAGAAATTAATTAAAAATACTTAAAAATGTCCAAAAAATAGACATTTTTAATAAAAATAAATTTATACAAATTTTTTAATAGCACTATGATTAGAACTAATAATTCTAATACCACCATGATTTTTATGAAAAGCAACTTGAATTTTATCACCAATTAATTTAGTAATAATACCTTTGCCAAAAATTTCATGAATAATTATATCTCCAACATTTCAATTATTAGTTATTTCAACCTTATCTTTATTATCAGCTTTATAGTAATTAAATTTAGAATGATTACGATTTTGATAAGTTGCTGCCATTTCTTGATGTTCGTTATTAATGATTTTTAAATATTTAAGATCTAAATCTTTTAAGAAACGAGATGGTTGTTTCATACGATCCAAGATATATGAATATCCACTGGCACTAGATAAAAATAATCATTTTTTTGCCCTAGTAATTGAAACATAAAAAAGTCGTCGTTCTTCTTCAATTTTATCTAAGTTTTCTATACTAGATTTACCTATTCCAGGCAAAATACCTTCATTAATGCCAACTATAAAAACAACATCAAATTCTAAACCTTTAGCACTGTGAATTGTCATTAAATTAACGGCTTTATTAGTACTATTTTCATCTAAATCAGTATATAAACTTACTTCTTGTAAAAATGACGTTAATAATTCTTCGCCTTGTAATTCATTATTACTACTATCATATTCAAGCAATTGTTCTAATAATTGTTGAACATTTTCAATTCTTTCTTTTTCAAGATTATCTTCTAGTTTTTTTAAATAATTAGTTTTATTTAATAAATTTTCAACCATGTTATGTAAAGAAGTAACATCTTTGATATTAGTTTGCATCTCATTAATTAAATTAATTAAAGGTTGTAAATGTTGACGATAATTTTTTGGTAATCCATACTGAAATTTAAATAAGTATTCATTTAAAGTTAGTGATTGTTCATTAGCAAGTAATAATAAGTTATCAATAGCTTTTGGTCCAATTTTAGGTGTTGCATTTAAAATTCTAATCATTGATATATTATCATTTCAAACAATAATTTTTAAATATGCCAAAATATCTTTAATTTCTTTACGTTCAAAAAATTTATAACCACCAAAAATTTTATAATTTATATTATTATTAATCAAAGCTTGTTCTAAATCTTTTGATAAATAATTATTACGATAAAGAATAGCAATTTTATTCAAATCTAAATGATATTTTAAATGAATTTTTTTAACAGTTGTTGCAACTCAATGTGCTTCTTGATCACTACTACTAGCATGATACATAACAATATCATTACCAAGATCATTTTTAGTAAACAGTTCTTTTTCAATACGTTGAACATTATTTTTAATTAAACTATTAGCTGTATTTAAAATCTTAGTTGTTGAACGATAATTTTGATTTAAAATAAATGTTTGTGTATTAGGAAATTGTTTAGTAAAATTCAATATTAAATTAATATTTGCTCCTCTTCAACTATAAATAGTTTGATCGGGATCACCAACTACAGTAATATTTTTATGATTTTTAGCAAGTGATAATAAAATATTATATTGAATATCATTAGTGTCTTGAAATTCATCAACTAAAATAAAATCAAATTTCTTTTCTCATTTTGTTAAAATATGTGGAAATTCTTTAAATAGACGTTCAACTAATAATAATAAATCATCAAAATCTAAACATGAATTAATAAATTGATATTTTTTATACGATTCAAAAACTTTGATACGTAAAATTCACTCATCTTGATTTTGATAATCAGCTAATAATTCATCTTGAGAAAGATAATTATTTTTTCAGTTAGAAATATTAGAACTTAATAATCTTAACTCCTGCAATTCAACTTTATGTGAAAATTCTTTTTGAAAAATATCTTTTAATATTTTTCGTTGATCTTCTTGATCAATAATATTAAAATTATTATTAATATTTAAATGATGAATATCTCTTCTTAATATTTTGGCACATAATGCATGATAAGTAACAATATTAACATTAATGTTAATATCATTTAAAAGTTGCATTATTCGTTCTTTCATTTCGCGTGCTGCTTTATTAGTAAAAGTTAATGCCAATATTTTTTCACTAGCAATTTTAATTACATTAATTAAGTAAGCAATTTTATATGTTATAACCCGCGTCTTTCCAACTCCAACCCCCGCAATAATACGATATGGGCCATCAACATTAATAATTGCTTGTAGTTGTTGTTCATTTAGATTTTCTAAAAGTTTTGTTTTATCCATGTTATTTATCCTTAAGTTAGTAAGAGTATATACTATTAAAGACTATTTATATTTTCTAATTCGTCATCATTAATATTTCCTGGTTGAGAATAAACTAAATGAATATGTGGATCATTAACGTTAGTTAATATCTTCCGTTTATTAGTTGCAAGCGGTTTCTTGTTAATGACAAAAGTTTTATGATTACGATCAAAGAATAGCTGATGATATTTATCAATTTTAGTGACGATCATAATCCCACAATACCAAGCAAAATCAAAACTAACTACAGAACGAATAAGAATATTTAATCAAGAATTTAAAGTACTATTACTATTAATAGTAGCAATGTTTTCATTAAAAGTCAATTTCATAAAAAGAATTATTGAAGTGGTTAATAATAAAGGAATAAAAACTAAAAATAGTTCACGATAAAAAAAATGTTTTAACTTTAAATCTTGATTTTTTTCATTTACTAATCTTATTTGAAAAATTAATTTTCCTAAAGTTTGACCCTTACATTTTCATGGGATAATAACAAAATATATAATAACAATAATTATATTAATAATAAAAATAATTATTAATTGTCATGATTCTTGATTACCTTTATTATCTAAATAATGGATTGCTAATCCAATTATTAATGGGATTAAACTAACAAAAATCATATCAAAAATACGTGCAATAATACGTTTTCATGTTTTAGCTATTATATATGTTTCGGTTGTATCTAATTTTTTAATATTCATTTTTTTACTCTCAATATTTTGAATCATCTCTAATATTATTATCTTTAAAATATTTCTTAAAATAAGTACTTAGATCAGGAGCATAAGTGGTAAATTTATCATTTGGATTAATAGTATTAAAATAAGAATTTTTTTTAAAATTTTTAAATTTAAATTCAATAATTTCTTTGACACGATTATATGTTTTTTCAATTAATGCAGGTTTTTTAGAAATACTAATAAATCTTAAAAGAGTATATAGATAGTATCTAACAAAAGCATATTCCAACTCTTCATATAAAACTTTTTTAATTTTATAATTATTATAATAGTTTAAAATATGTATTCATTGATGCATTAGTTCAAAAATATTATCATTTTCCAATGTGTTATTTTTAGACGTTAATAATGTTTCATTAATTGCATAATATGTTTTACAATGTGCTAAAAATGAGTATAAAAATAAACTATCAAATTGGATTTCTTTACGAAATTGTAAATTATATTCATTAATAATATTAACTTTCATGATTTTTGTTGTTAAAACTGGTGTTGTTAAAGCAAAGACTATTTTTCCTTGTGTTGTATTTAAATTATATAATTTATTAACTTCAGTTCTAATTGTTGAATGAAAAACATTATTTATATCAAATTCATAACGAACACAATATTCAATACAATCTAAATCTTTATTATTATCTAAAATTTTATTAACTGTTTCAACAAAATTAACGCTAAGAATTTCAGTTGGATTTAAAATAACTACATATTGTCCGGAAATATATTTAAGACCAAGATTACGACTAATGGCAATACCTGATACTTGATAATTAGTAATCATTTTTAAATTTTGTGGATATAATTTAAAATATTTACTAAATATCTCCAAATTTTCATTGTTAATGCCATCATCAACAACAACAACTTCAAAATTAGTTTTTTTATTTACAAAAATCTTTGCTAAAAAAGAATCTAAGTGTTCGGATTCAAATGAAGTTGTATATAAAATAAAACTTAGTAGCATAATAAATATTTCCTCCCTTTTATAAATAATTATAACACTTCTTTAACAATTTTAAGTGAAGGTTTATCAACATTTATTTTTTATTTTTTTGATTACTATTTTTAAGTTTATTTTTAGATTCTAAAGTAGATTTTTCTATATTATCTGTTTCTTTAATAACTTTAACAGTCATATTTTTATGATCAAAAATAGTTTTTAAATTACCTTCAATAATAACGGTTTCAGTATTATTAGGTTTAATAACGTTTCGCTTTGCGGGCTTGGTAACTTTTTTCTTTTTTTGTCCTTTTAATATTTCTGCTCTTAATAAAGCACGTGTTTTTCTAATTTCAAATTTTTCAAATTTAAAAAGAAATGATTTAATAAACTTTTTATACGAATTAACAAAATATCGAAGTCTTTTCTTGCTTCGAGCATGATTATCATATTTTAATAAAATACAAACATAGTTTAATTCATTTCTTGCTTCTGATTCAATTAATGAATTAAAAAAACTGTGATAATTATGACTTAAGTTATATGGTTGACCAGATATTGGGCTTTTATAAGGAGTAAAACCTAGATTACCAGTAGTTTTATAATACTTAAAATCAGCAACTCGTGTTGTCATTTGTCCCTTAGGATGTTCTGGTGATTTAATTTCTGATATTTTAAAAATATTATTTGTATCAAATTCTAAAAAATAGCAATATACCTTATGAACAAAGTTACCTGCAGTTTTAAAAGCAATATACAAATCTACTTTTGCTTCATAATTTAAATTATCAAAAATACTAACGTATGGTTGATAAAAATCATATTTTTTATCAATAATTTCTCATCCTTGTTTTTTAATAGTAAGTTCAATCTCATCAGCACAAATATTTGGATTTAAAATAATTTTCTTCATTTTCTACTCCTAACTCTAATATTTTCTAAGTCTATTTTATCAAATTATATATAAAGTGTGGGCTAAGAAAATTTTCCACTTTGATTAATAATTAAAGTACTTTTATTTTTACTATTAAACAGCTAACAATACATCATAAAATTATCTTTAAACTATATGAATATATCATATATTTCTACACATAATAAACATTGCCTTTTTGTTCGCTAGTTATTACTTAAATTACACCACTTACTCCTTCCAATTTTGAAAATGTTTCATGGTTATTACAAAAGAAATTTTAATTAATTTATTATTAGAAACATGAGTATTAATTGAAAGCATAGCCCCTTAACTAGCAAAATATGTTATAGTAACATTATTAATAATTTTTTTAATACATAAGTCATTTTCTTCTTTTACTTTTTTATGTTTTTTATTTTATAAATTAAGTTTTTTTGAAAAAATAATATATAATATTCTTTAAAGTACTCTATTTTTATTAGAAAATATTAATAAAAAAGGACACCTAAAATATAATGTTTAATTTTCATCAGTAGTAGTTTTTTTATTTAATGATGAAGAATTATTAACAACTAATTTAATTTTTTTATTTCCAACTTGATTTTTTGCATCTTTATGATCATATCATCAATTAAGTAACAATGATAATGGTACTAAAATAATCTACGAGAGTTTTATTAAGTTTTAACTTTAAAATTAAATTTTTATTTGACCTTTATCATATTTTCTTAAGCAAGAACCACATAAATCTACATCTCCACCAAATTTATCGTGTAAATGTGAAATATTATATAATGCATTCTTACCATCAAATACACAATAAAAACCAGGTGCCATTCTATCAGCTTGTGTTCTTTCCATTAATTCTTCAATAATATATAATCTAGACATTTTTTATTTCCTCCTAAAGTTTTTATAAATTTAATCTTTGTTCTTTGTTATCCAATTATGAATCTAAGGGTTAAAGTGATGCGCCCAAATAATATTGAATATGTTTATAAGCATCTTGTTCATGTTTTGTAAATTTTATATTTCCTTTATAATCTTCTATTTTACTTTTATTTTTTGGATGATTTTCGAAATAATCTCAGTTAAAAACATCTTGTACTAATACCATTAATGCACCAATAATTTTAGGAGTTGCTAATGGATTAGTTAATAATTGCTTTGAACTTAAAAAGAAATTTTCTACAATAACTAATATTTTTTTATCAATAAATTTTTCTTTAATTAATTGAAATTTTTCTTTATACATATTTTTAGTTCATAAAACAGTTAATGTATTAAATGTTTCATTAAAAACAATATTATTAGTTTCATGTGAATATATAACAATTCCATTATTACCAATTCCAGCGGGGTCAATTCCAATAATTAAGTCATATTGCATTAATCAAATTAACCTCTAACAACTGTTTTGATAATTTCTAAATCACAATTACTTCAGCAATATTTGCATTCTTCAATAAATTCTTTATGACCACAAACTAAATTATCTTTTTTTAAATCATCAATCAGTTTAATTAGTCCTATTTTAAATTCAATATCATCACTGTTTGGTATGCAAATCGTTCCTATTTTAGTTAAATATTCTTTATCCATATTTATACCTCCTACTTAACCTAACATTTAAAATACAGTCATAACAAATTGCTTTACCATTTTTATCTCTTAAAAAATATTTTCTTGTTTTTATATCATTAGTATTAAAGAATAAATAATCTAATTTATTTTGTTTACATGTTCAACAAAAATACTTTTTCATTATGAGTTGAAATTCCTTTCCTAATATGTTCTGTTGCTTCTAGCATAAAGAACATATATTTTGATGTTTAGATTATTAATACTACTATTCGTTTTATTCATTCCAGAAATTCTGGGCTCAAAAATTTTTCAAAAAAAATAAAAAATAAAACCAACACTTGCTCACTGGGGAGTGGCAAGGCTGGTTAAATAAAGAATAGAATTAATACAATAGGTCCCTACAACAGGTCTATATATACTAGTTTCCAATCCGCTCCCACCCCAAGGATTACCATTAAATGGTTAGTATATTTTATTAGGTATCACTCCACTTTTTATTTATTCATGCAAGTCCACATGCTAGCTACTATTTTTAACAACTGTGTTGTAGTTCACTTTTTTAATTCCCTAACACGTGTTGATAATAGCGTTAAAGAGGTTTATTAAAAATTTTAAAATTTTACAATTACAAAAAAAGACAAGATTATTTCTTGTCTTTTCCTTAATAACTTTGAGAATAATTTTTATTTTTTTTAAATGTATATTTTTTAAAATACGTCGAATATAAATTTAAGGGTTAAAGAGAGTAATTTTGTCTAATTTTTCATTATTTTTCAAATAATTCATTTTTGGAAATAAGTTACTAATATAATAATTAATTATTTCGTAACTTTGACAACCGCCCAATTCAGTATAATAAACTTCAATTAAATTATTATCTTTATCAAAAATATAATTAATTGAATAATTTTTATCATTTACATTCATTGGTGCACTATATATAAAATTAAAAATATTATTATTGTTACTAATTAAATTATCATTAATTTGTCCTTTTAAACTACTTTGCGTCATAAAATATTGACCTATTTTATTAGCAATAGCATTATCAATTAAATTATTTTTTGCTGCTTTTGCAATATAATATAAACTTAATGCTTCACTTAAACTATTGCTATGTTCAACTTTATCAGCACCTGCTTGTTGTGAAATATCAATATGTTTTTCAACTCCACCAAATTGAATATATTGTCAATCAGTATTATCACCACTAAAATATGTATGAGAATATTCACTTTTACTATATAGATTATATTTATCTTTAACTGTGGTAATTTTTTTATGAGTAATCATTTCTTGTTTAGTAGCATCAACTTCGACTTTATCTTTTGGTGGTATTACAGCATCCTTTTTATAAACTAATTCACCTTTATTATCAACAGTAAATAATGTTCGTGCTGATGTCTTACCATCACTTAATAAATAATTAGCATGACTAGTATCATAACTATAATAGTTATTATCTATTTGATTAGTAATTCAATCACTATTACTTAAATAACCATATTGATTATTAAATAATGAAGTTACAGAATCACTTATTGATAATTTATTTGTTAATAGTTTATTAACAGTAGTGTTAGCAACATCAATAGTATTAATAATACTATTACTTGTTAAAGTTAATGTTGTTAATGTACTTAATGTCATTAGTAATTGTTTCATGTTACATTCTCCTTTCGTTTTAAGTTTACTAAAAATTATTTTATAAAAAATATCTGTCTAATCTATACTAAATATAACACTTTATTAATTTTATTTAAGAAGATTAATAAAATGCTCATTTTAAAAAGTAAATTTAGTATGTAAGTATTTAATTTCATTGAGAAATACTTTTAATATAAAATTTATCAACTAATGAAGGATGTCATATATCTGTACCATAACAGTCAATATGAATTATTATTCCATTAACACCCACATTATTTAAAAATTTTGTTAAATTATCTTTAAATATAGAATTTCAAAAATTTTTAAAAGTTCAATTATCACCAATTTCATGCTCCATATTACTATAATCAAATAAGTTTCCATTAGTAAAACACTTATAAATTACATCTCAATTATTTTGATTATTAATTAAATAATATAAATCTTGATAATTAATATAAATATCACCTGTATAATCAACTGAAGCAAAAGGACCAGGACTAACATGAGTTTCAAAATTACTTGTATTACTTTTTTCGTAACTATAATGATTATAATTTAACTCAATAATATTATTATTATGATCAAAAATATAACTAATGGCATAACTCGTATCATCATTTGAAAATGGCATATTTAACATAAAATTATAAACATATTTATTATTAATAATTAAATCAATAATTTTAGTAATTAAGTCATTATTAATTTTTCCTTTTAAACTACTTTGTGCTATAAAATATATTCCCAAATTAATAGCAACTGACTGACTAATCTTATTTTCAATTACTGCTTTTGCAATATAATATAAACCTGATGTTTCACTTAAACTATTGCTATGTTCAACTTTATCAGCACCTGCTTGTTGGGAAATATCAATATGTTTATTAATACCACCAAATTGAATATATTGTCAATCAGTATTATCACCACTAAAATCGGTAGATGAATACTGACTATTACTATAAGAATTGTAATTTGCTTTAACTGTAGTTATTTTTTTATGACTAATCATTTCTTGCATCGTATTTTCAATATTTAATTTTTGATCAGCAGGAATAATAACATCAGGATTATAAATTAAAGTTCCTTCATTATTTACTAAAAAAACATCTCTTGCATTAGCAAAAGTATAACTTTTTAAAGCTGATGTGTCATAACTATAAAACTTATGATCAGTTATTGATTGATTAGTTATTATATCACTATCATTTAAATAACCATATTGATTATTAAATAATGAAGTTACAGAATTACTTATTGATGATTTATTTGCTAATAATTTATTAATAGTAGTATTAGTATCATCAATAGTATTAATAATACTACTACTTGTTAAAGTTAATGTTGTTAATGTACTTAAAATGATTAGTAATTGTTTCATATTAGTTTTTCCTTTTTTTTAACTTACTAACTGGTAATTAAAATTAAAATTAAAATCAGGGAATGTTAAAGTAGCACGATCACTAATAGTTTTGCCAGCAAATCTTTCTGATAAATCAAGAGTATAAAGTGTATTATCTTTAGTTGGTTGTGTTTCGCTGTCAGTAAATACTAGTTTTACATTATTTAACTCTCAACCCGATTTTGTTGTTACTGCAACATCGGTTTCTAGAAAAATACTTTTTGTTTGAATAATTAAATCTCAGAAATTATTTACCTTACCACCTTTAATATCTTTACTAATATCAACTGACATACCACTTGGTTTTGTGTCACCATCTAATAAATAATTCATAGTGAACTGTCCAGTAAATGCATTCTCAACTGGACGATAAGAATTGTTATTAATTGTATTTAATAAACTATCTTTATTAGTAATTCAATTACCTAATAAATTATCTTGTTCATAAAAATGTTGACCTTCTTGTAAAATATCTGCATCTTGACCATCTTTTAATCAAATACCTTTTAATGCAAAATCTTTTGGTGAAGAATAATTACCAGTAATATTATTTTTATTATGACCATGAACAATTGCCTTAATGCTATCTAAACTTTTTGTTAATTTATGATCATTAGGACTAGCAGTTATTTTTATTTCAATATTTTTACCTAATTTATTATTAAAGATATTATCACCAACTTTTAAATTTGTTGATATTGTATAATCACTATCTTCAATATTAAGATCTGAATAATTTTTTTGGAAATAATTTTGACAAATTGTTTGAACACCTTTAATAATTTGATCATTAATAAATTTAAGATTATCTTCTGATAAACTAACATCAGCATTAATATAGTTACCATTTTTATCTTTTTGATTATCTAAAGTAATTTGAAAGTTTTTATTATCTTTATCATTATTATATTGTGCTTCAATTTCATTAGTTAATTCTTTCATACTACTTAAATCAGCAATATCATTTTTAACATTTATAGTGCAATCATCTTTTTTTCCTGTAAAGTTTCAAGGATTATTATCTAAAGATGTAATTGAAAATTGAACAGGAACACTTTTAGTAAAGTTTTGTGATTCTGAACCATTTTGAAATTCAATTTTGTAATAACTAGGTTTAATTTCTTTTTTGGGTACATTTAATGCTTTACTTAAAGTTGTTGCAAATTGATCTTGAATTGTTGGAATTAATCATTTATCTTTTATTGAATCAATAGTAGCATTTTCAGGATTAGTAATATTAATAATTTTATCAGGAAAGTTAACTTGTAAACTAGCAATATTAATTGCAACTTGATTTATAATATTAATATTAATTTCGATATTAATGTTAGTATTTTCAATACCAAAAATTGATGCTTGATCATTAGTTGTTAAATTTAAAACATAACTTTTAGACTCATTAAAGTTCTTTGGCAAAATAAAAGAAGTATTAGTTATCGGTTTTTTATCCTTACCAACAGTAAACTTAACTGCTGGATTATAATTAGCATTTAAGAAAAAATTAATTGGTAATAAATTTGAATTATCATTATCAATATCACTTTCAATTTTAGGATCAGTTTTTTGTAAATTATTATCAATACTACTTAAAACATTTGTAAAATCAATATTACCATTATCAGCAGCATTTTCAATAACATTAAAATTAATAATATTTGTTGATTTACTAAAATAAGCAATAGTAGAATCTAAACTAATAGGTTCAGAGTTACGATGATGTTTTTGATAATAATCATCTCATAATTTATTATTAGAATTAGGATTAAATTCAGAATTATTGAAAGCAGCAGTAGTATGTAAGAGTAATATTGTAGTAACTGTTGTAGAACCAAATGCTAATAAATACAACGAAAATAATAAGATTCTTTTCTTCTTATTTTTTTTAACATTAATTGTATATATTGAATTAGATCCTGTTTTTATTTTTTTATGTTTATCCTGATTAACCATATCTTTACTCGGGCTATTACTATTTATTTTATATTTCATTTTAACAATCCTTTCCTAGCATTATTTTTTAAATAATCTAAAGTGAAAAATATAGCTTAACGCTTTAACTTGCTATTTTTAACTAAAATATTAAAATAGGAAAAAATATTAAAATAGTTTAAACCTTAGTTTTAATAAAATAAAACTAAGGTTTAAACTAAACCAATTAAATTTAGTTTTTATATTTTAATATTAATAATTTTAATAATCATATAAATTTTGCTATACACCTATTAAAATTATAAGGAAAGAAATACTCTGTCCTTAAAAATAATATTACACTTATTATAAAAAAAGACAATATTCTTTTTAAAAAAAGATTGAATATTTTTAATTAAAAAGAACACTAATAGTAAAATAATTTTCAAAATAATTTTTCTTAATTAAGATAAAAATTAAATTAAAAATTCAATGATTGAATTAAATAGTCATTGAATTTTTAATTTATGATTAATTTTTTTTAATATTACATTCAACATGCATTGGTTGTAAATTTTCTAAACTATTATTATTTGGATCACCATCAATGTGATCAATATTTCAAGCAAATGCTGAAGTTGGTTGTTCACCTTGATAAGCACCTTTTATCATTGGCAAACAACATCATGGACAAGGAGCTTGCACATTCAATGTTCAAAATTCAGATAATCCTTTAAAATATTTCTCCATTTTTTGAATAGAATAGTTTCATATTTTTTCTTTGTCTTCTTTTTCTCACTTTTTACGACGTGCCACAATGAATTAACCCCTTTCGTATTAAATTATACTATAAGTTACAATATTTTTTTATATTTTTTTAAACTTAATATTACAATTTATTTTATTAACGTGCTAATAATCTATTATAAGCAGTTTGCATTTGTGGGTCAAAACTACGAGTATATAAACCGTTAAAATATCCTTCATGATGCTTACTTGGATCTAATGGATCAGGTAATTGACCATGTTTTGAAATATATACATGCTTTCAAATTTCTGCTGAAAAATTAGTACTAACTTCATCCATAGCTGCTTGTAAAGGTGAGGTATAACCAAATTCACTACTTAAATCAACTTGTGTTTGTTTTTGCATTATATAATTAATAAATTTAAAAGCTAAATCTTTATGAGGAGAATCTTTACTAATTACCATATCATCATTTCAAACATTAGTCCCCATATATGGTCTAACAACAAGGTACTTACCATTATAAGAAGCAGGATCATCAGCAATTGCAGATAATAAATCACCGTTATACATCATTGCTACATCCCACTTATTTTCATTACTAATTTCATCAACAATATCATCATTTAATAATTTTGTATTTTTATTTTTGATAACTGGTTCTAACCAATCACTTGCATCTTTAATTTCAATTGGACTATGAGCATTAATATTATCAGAAAATTCATTTCCTACTTGATTATATTGACCTGAACCAGTATTTTCTCCTCATTTATTTTTATAGTGTAAATCAGTAAGCGCAGTCATAAATAAGTTATGCATATCATCATTTAAAACGATACGTTTACCCAATTTTGCAGCATCTGTTAAAACACTTCATTGAACATTTGAACCATCAGCTTTAATACCAAGATCACTAAGATTATTTGTATTAGTAGTATTAATTACTAATACAACATCACCTCAAAAATAAGGAATACTATAACTATTTAAACCAAATTTATTTAAAATTCCATCACTATTTTCAACTCGATAATTATTCATTAATTCATATAAATCATGATTTATATCTTCTTTGGGATTAAAATCAATTCTACTATCATATTCAATATCACCTGCAGAATTTTTTGATGCAATTGGAAAAAGTCTATCTTCACTTGCTAATTTAGCCACCATATAATCACTAGGAACCATTACATCATAACTAGTAGTATACAATTTAGCATACAATGATTCATTATCATCAAAAGTTGAATATTTTATTTTAACTTGATATTTATTTTCAAATTCTTTTAAAATATTGGGATTCATATATTCGCCTCAATTAGCAATTGATAAATCATAAACATTAGTATAAATGTAGAAAGCACCCAAACTAATAAAACTTGATAATAAGATGATACTAATCATAATTAATTTTCACGGTCATAGTAAAAAACGATATTTCTCTCTTCTTGATTTTGAGCGTTCTTCTTTTAACTCTTTCTTTTTTTTAATCTTATTCTTTATATGTTCAATTCAAATTGATTCCATCTCAAGTTTTGCTTCAAGTTTAGAAATTTGATTAATAAGTTTCGGGTGATTTTTAATATAATCCTGAATTTTAATAATATCTTGCTCAGTTACAATTTCAAAATTACCATCACTATATAATGATTTACGTTTTCTACCTTTACTCTTAACCTTTTTATAGTTAAAACCATTTAATTGTAAATAATATTTAGTTAACAACTTCTCAGTTTTAATAATTTTTTTATCATGATAAATACCTTTATCAATTTTTTCATTACGTTGTTTAATTTGTTTTTTGCAAAGAATATAAGTATTTCAAGAAATAATAAGTACTGCAATTAATAAAATAATTATTGTTGAAAAAGCATTAATATAAGGCTTAATTCGTTTTAAAGAATAAATAAAAGTTGAAACGTTAGAAGTATTACCGCCAGTAAAATAAGAAATTAAAAATTCATCAAAACTCATAGCAAACGCAATAGCTGCACCGGCAATTATTGCCGGTTTAATTGTTGGTAATACAATTTTACGTAGCGTATATCAAGGGGTCGCTCCTAAATCTTGACTTGCTTCTAATTGTGACATATTTATTGATCTAATTTTTGGTAAAACAGTAATAATAACATAAGGAATATTAAAAGAAATATGAGCGAAAATTAATGTTCCAAGACCAAAACTAAAACCAAATGCCATAAATAATAACATTAAAGAAACAGCAGTAACAATATCAGCATTAACTAAAGGAATATTAGTAATCCCTAAAGTAATATTACGTGTTATTTTTTTTGTTTTACTTAAACCCAAAGCAGCAAACGTACCAATAATAACAGCAACAAAAGTAGAAATAAAAGCAACAATTAATGTTACACTAACCGATTCTCAAAGTTCACTTTGTTGAAATAAATCGTAATAAGGTTGCAATGATCAAGAATTTCAACTGCGAACTGAATCGCCACCATTAAAAGAGAATATCATTAAAACTAAAATTGGAGTATAAAATAATAAAAAGATAATAGCTAAATAACTATTTTTAAAAAAAGATCTCATTAATTAATACCTCCTATTTTTTTACCAGTAGCTCAACTACCAATCGCTTTTAAAGTAAAAATAATAATTAAAACAATAATACCTAAAATAACAGAAATAGCAGCACCATAAGCAAAATTAGCACCACGATAAAAATATGATTCAATAATATTTGCAATTAAAATAGTTTTTCCTTCACCAATATATTTAACTACTACTAGTGAAGTCATAGCACTTAACATCATTAAAGTAAAACCAGAAACAATACCAGGCACTGAAAAACGAAAGGTAACTTTTCAAAATGTTTTCATCTTAGAAGCTCCTAAATCTTGACTTGCTTCTAATAAATTGCGATCTGTTTTTTCTAAAGAATTATAAATTGGTAAAATAACAAAAGGCATAAACATATAAACCATTGCTAAAATAATACCAATTGGAGTTCCTAATAAAACATTAGGACCTAAAATACTAAAAATAATTTGTAATCCAATTGTACGTAATAAAATGTTAATTCAAATTGGTAAAGTAACTAAAACTCAAATATTTTTTGAAGCAATTTTTGTGGACATAAAAGCCATAATATAAGCAATGGGATAACCAAAAATAACAGCAATTAAAGTGGCAACAAATGAATAACCAATTGAACGTAATAAAACCATAACATAACTATTTTCTTTAAAAAAATCATTAAAATTACTAAATGTAAAACGAAATATTCAAGCATTATTAGTTGCTTTAATAATTGAATATAAAATTACAATTAATAATGGCAATACAATTAAAATTACCATCACCAATAAATATGGATAAGCAAGCGTAACTCATGATTTAAAACCAAAATTTACTGATTTATCTTTGATTTTATTTTTAATAAAACTTATTTTTTGGTTTGTTTTTTTTCAACATAACAATGCTTTTTTCTTTTTTACTCGTTTCATTTTCGATTTATTTTTTGCTACCTCTTGTAAAGAAACATTATTTTTTTTAAGTTTAAACCATTTTTTAAATCTATACTTTTTTTTATTTTGATTATCAATAATTTTTTCTGGATTTGAATTATTAACTAACATATCTTGTGATTTTAAAATTTGTGTTTTAATATTACGTTTAAACAAATTTTTCATTTTACTCTTCAATTTCCTTTCACATAACATGAATATCTTCAACATTTCATTTTAAACCAACACGGTTACCTACTTCAAAATTATCAGTAGTATGAACTATCCATTTGCGTTTATTAGCAATAATTTCAATTTCTCATAATAATCCTTTAAAAGCAATAGTTTTAATAGTTCCATCAAAAAAACCACTACCTGCATTAACTAAATCAATATCTTCTGGTCGAATAACAATATCAATATTACGTTCTTGTTCACCAAAACCAGTATCAGAGCATGCAAATTTTTTACCGTCAAAACGAACACAATAATCATTAACAAATACACCATTTTCAATAACATTCGAGCTACCAACAAACTGTGATGTTCATTTATTTTCAGGCTCATTGTAAATATCTTGTGGTGTCCCAATTTGTTGAATTTGACCTTGATTTAAAACAACTACCCGATCTGACATAATAAATGCTTCTTCTTGATCATGAGTAATAAAGATAAAAGTAATATTAATTTCTTCTTGAATTTTTTTTAATTCTACTTGCATTTGTTGACGTAATTTCAAATCCAAAGCAGCAAAAGGTTCATCTAATAATAAAATTTTAGGATTAAGAACTAATGCTCTAGCTACTGCTACTCTTTGTTTTTGACCACCAGATAAATCATTAACATCTTTATCTTCCATACCATTTAATTTAACCAAATCTAAAGCTTTTTTAACTTCTTTTTTGATTTTTTCACGATCAATTTTTCTTAACTTTAAACCATAAGCAATATTATCAAAAACATTTAAATGTGGAAATAAAGCATAATTTTGAAAAATAGTATTTATTTCTCTTTTATGAATTGGAATTTTAGTTAAATCCTTACCTTTAAACAATAATTGACCATTGTTTGGTTGTTCAAAACCAGCAATAATCCTTAATAATGTTGTTTTTCCACAACCACTAGGACCAAGAATGGTAAGAAATTCACCTTCATGAATATTTAAACTAATTCCTTTTAAAACAACTTTACCATCATATTCTTTGGTAATATTACGTAATTCTAAAATATTTACACTCATAATTTCCTCCTTTAAATGGTTTAAAAAATTGGTGGATTTGAAACTCATAAAATAGTTGCAATTGAATTATTGGGATTTTCTAAATAATGTTTTTCATTACCTTTAATATAAAATGCTTCATTAGCTACTGCTTTTACTCTCGTTGCACCATAATGAACAAATACTGTTCCACTTAATACATATCCAAAGATCTGACCTTGAAATGGCGGAATTTTATTTGAATTACCAAATGGTTTTAAAGTTAAAATTACTGGTTCTAATGTTAATTTTTGAGCATTAGGAATAATTCATTTTATTTGATAATCTTCTTCGTCACTAACAGTAACATCTTGTGATTTAAAAACTATTTTTTCTTTTACTTCACCAGCAAAAAAGGTTGATAATGGACAATCAAAAATGTCTAAAATACTTTTTAGTGTTTCAATACTGGGTGAAGAAACATCATGCTCTAACTGACTAATAAATCCCTTTGATAAATCACAACGTTTCCCTAACTCTTCCATAGTTAAATTGTGTTTCAATCTTAAAGTTTTTAACTTTCTTCCAATTTTCATATTGATTATTTTCTCCTTTTGTTTATTTATACTAAACTTTAAGTTAAATAATACAAATAAAATTATATAATATTTTTTAAAAAAAACAATTATTTATTTTATTTATTAAAAATAAAATAAATATAAAATTATTAGTGTAAAAATGTGTAATAAAAAGAATAATTTTTTCATTTTTCTACTATAAAATTAAAATAAAATTTATTACTTTATTTTAAAGTAATAAATTTAAAAAATATATTTTATTTTTTAGTAAAGAAGAAATTGATATGTTTTAATAAATTACCTTTTACATTGTTGATGTATTAGAATTGTATACACTTGTTGAAGAATATAAATTTTCTAAATTTGAATTTATAATTTTTTTGAATCTTCAAAATCTAATTTTTGCTCTTCTTGTTTTTCATCATCTTTTTTTGCTAACATTTGAGTTATTTCAACACCACCACCGATAGCACCACTAATGGCACCAACAGCAACTCCCCCAGCAACTAAACCAATAATAGTAGGAGCACCAAGAATAGCAACTCCTCCGGCTGCACAAGTAATAGAGGCCACATTAGTAGCAACATTAGCAACCGTAGAAGCAACTAAATTAACAGCCGCAACACCAATACCAACAACTTTTGCAGCACCAGTAATAATTCCAATAGTGCTACCCGCTGCAGCACCCACTGCAATAAGTTCAATGGGAGTAACATTATTTTTTACTTTATTATTTAATTTTTCTCTTTTTTCTATAATGGACATATCTTTTAATCTTTCTTATTTGAAATTTAGAATAAAAAACCTATTTACTTTATTTTAAAGTAAATAGGTAAAAAACTTATATTAAGTTTGATGTTATTATAACATAATAGATCAGTATATTTTAAAATTTATATTACCTTTTTCATATACAGTATGTAAAATAACTATAATCAATTATTAAATTAAATTTTATTTTTACATTCTTGACCAGATAAAATTACTTTTAAATTTTCATAAGTAATTTCAATCATATTTTTAACAGCTTCATCAGTATATGATCCAATATGTGGTGTCACAATAATACGCGGATATAATGATAATAATTTATTTGTAATATTATCGGGAGTTGGTTTTCCAGCAAAATCTTTGAAAAAAACTTTGCTTTCATTTTCTAAAACATCCAAACCAACACCTTTTAAATGACCACTTTTAACTGCATCATAAACTGCGTCTAAATCCATTAATTCACCACGAGCTACATTAATTAAAACTGATCCAGGCTTCATTTTTGCTAAAAAATTCTTGTCAACTAAATGATAATTTTCTTCTTTAATATATGGACAATGTAATGAAATTAAATCCGATTCTTTAAGTAAAGTTTTTAAATCACAATAAGTTAGAATACTTTTTGCTTGATCACTTTCATAAATATCATATCCCAATACCTTTGCTCCCATTCCATGTCATGTCTTAGCTGCTTGATAACCAATACGGCCAGTTCCAATAATACCTATTGTTGAATTACGAATTTCTTTGGCAAACATAAAATCATCAATTTTAAAATTATGATTTTGTTGATGATTAGCACTATAAAATAAATTTCGAAGTAAGCCGTTTCCCATACTTACTGCTAATTCACTAACAGCATTGGGCGAATAACCAGGTACATATGCCATTTCAAAACCTAATTCATGAGCTTTTTTTAAATCAATATGATTATAACCAACAGTTCTAGTTAATAAATATTTAACGCCATATTCTTTCATTTTTAATAAATTTTGCTCATAACAGTCACAATTAGCACGAACCATTACTGCTTCATGTCCCTTTGCCGTTTCAATATTATCCTTTGTTAAATACTCTTCAATTAACGTTAAATCATATCCATAATTTTTATTTAATGGTTCAAAAAAAGCTTTTCTGTTTTACGAACACCATAACAAACCATTTTAATTTTTTTTGCCATATTTTTATTCCCTTTCTTTTGTTTATATTTTAACTAAATAACGGTGTTGCGCCAATCGCTGTAGTAATAATTACTCAAAATGGTAATGAAATAATTGAAAATAATGTAGCAATTAATGTTAAATTACTTGTTAACAATGGCTGTTTTTTATAAGCAATTGAATAGGCAACAATAACTGATGCTGGGGGGCTGCTAACATAATTACAATAACGCCTAATCCAACAGTATCTAATTTTCATGCTCCAGTTTCTTTTCCAATTGCCGCAACTGCACAAACTAATGCTAATCCAAATAATGGTGCAAAAATAATTTTCATTACCATTCCAAATCATACTTTTTTATCTTGTGCAGCATCTTTAAAATTACCTTTTGCTAAAGTAATTCCAATTGCCAATCATGCTAATGGCGTACATAATGCCTCTAAAGTTTTTGTTACTTTAAACAATGGTGGAAATGTATTATCTAATCGTAATGGTGAAAAATATTGACCACTAGTAATATCATTTTGATCAGGAACAATAGCAATTCCAGGAATTAATTGTGTAACTCAAAAAATAAATCCAACCATAGTTGCAATTAAAATTGGATTTAAAAAAATCTGCTTTACATTCTTTATTAAATTTTCTCTTTTTATTACTTTCATTTCTGATTTAATTTGTGCATATGCATCAATATTTAGTTTTGTATCAACAATAAAATCAGCACCAGTTTGTCCTTTTGTTACTACTGCTGCTTTAATAGGTTTGCTCATTACAATAAACCCTAATGAATATAAAAATATTCGATATGGAATATTAAAAATATTAGCCGGTAAGGTGGCAGCTCCATTATCAAATAGTACTGTTACTACAGGAATTCCAAAAAATGTTGTTGAAGCAAATACAGTACACATTGCTAATGTATCTTGAATATCCTTATCATATTTAATATAAAAATATTTAGCAACTATTCCCAGTATCATATAGAATAAAAAACCAACTAGTAAAATTGCAACTTGCGTTTTAACTTGCTCTGTTGTTGTATTTGTCATAAAACCATCAAAAGCTAAAGATGGTAAACCAACAACCATAACAATTTTAATTAAAACCGCTTCTCAGTCTTTTTTAAATGTCCCTCTCTTCGTTAAAAATCAACCTAAAAAAATTACAAATATCGTTGCTAAAATTGTACTTCAAAATCCTCAAGCTTTTAATGTATTTATAACAGCTTGACCAACATCAGCTTGTAAATAAAATTGCATATTTCTTTCTATTTCTCCCTTCTTTAATACTTTCTCCTTTCTCTAAAATCTAAGTATTTTGTAACTACTTATGTGTTATTATATAACTTTCAAATAAAAAATAAAACTAATTTACCAAATTTTCAATATTGTGTATAGAGTAATAAATTTGGTAAATTAAAGTTGTAATATTTTTTTAAAGTTACAGACCCATTCTTTTCATAGTTCTAGCTGGTGATTTTTGTCTATTATCTTCTTCTGGAATAAATCCATTTACTCTAGTTTCACTAGTTTCTTTTTCTAACTCTTTTAGTTTATTTTTTCATTCTTGAAATTCTGATCATATTTCTTTTGTTTTTTCTTCGGATTCAATTTGATACTTTTCTTTTTTATTTTCAGTAAAAACATCTTTTATTTTTTTTATATGTTTAGGTTCTAAATATTTTGAAAATGCAATATTTTCTTGTCATTTTTCGTTTCATTTATTGATTGATTGGTAATATTTTTTTGAAAATTTATTTCTTTTAAATTTTCGATTTAATTCTTTGGGCGGTTGTCAAATTTACGAAATAATTAATTATCATATTAGTAACTTATTTCCAAAATTACCATTTAAAAATGATGATAGACAAATTAAATTCTCTTTTACCCTTAAATTTAAATTTATATTCGACGTATTTTAAAAAATATACATTTAAAAGATAAAATAAAAATTATTAACAAGGAAAAAGACAAGAAATAATCTTGTCTTTTTTTGTAATTGTAAAATTTTAAAATTTTTATTATTAACATCCTTTAAATATCTACTACACGCAGTGACCAAGTAGGAGAAGTTAATAATTAATAACCGTCTTTAACGCTATTATCAACACGTGTTAGGGAACTAAAAAAGTGAACTACAACACAGTTGTTAAAAATAGTAGCTAGTATGTGGACTTGCATGGATAAATAAAAAGTGGAGTGATACCTAATAAAATATACTAACCATTAATGGTAATTCTTGGGGTGGGAGCGAATTGGAAACTAGTATATATAGACCTGTTGTAGGGACCTATTGTATTAATTCTATTCTTTATTTAACCAACCTTGCCACTCCCCAGTGAGCAAGTGTTGGTTTTATTTTTTATTTTTTTGAAATTTATTTTTGAGCCCAGAATTACTGGAATGAATAAAACGAATAGTAGTAGTATTAATAATCTAAAAATCAAAATATATGTTCTTTATGCTAGAAGCAACAGAACATATTAGGAAAGGAATTTCAAATCATAATGAAAAAGTATTTTTGTTGAACATATAAACAAAATAAATTAGATTATTTATTCTTTAATACTAATGATATAAAAACAAGAAAATATTTTTTAAGAGATAAAAATAGTAAAGCAATTTGTTATGACTGTATTTTAAATATTAAGTTAAGTAGGAGGTATAAATATGGATAAAGAATATTTAACTAAAAGAGGAACGATTTGCATACCAGACAGTGATGATATTGAATTTAAAATAGGGCTAATTAAACTGATTGATGATTTAAAAAAAGATAATTTAGTTTGTGGTCATAAAGAATTTATTGAAGAATGTAAATATTGTTGATGTAATTGTGATTTAGAAATTATTAAAACGGTTATTAGAGGTTAACTTAATTAATGCAATATGACTTAATTATTGGAATTGACCCTGCTGGAATTGGTAATAATGGAATGGTTATATATTCAAGTGAAACTAATAATATTGTTTTTAATGAAACATTTAATACATTAACTGTTTTATGAACTAAAAATATGTATAAAGAAAAATTGCAATTAATTAAAGAAAAATTTATTGATAAAAAAATATTAGTTATTGCAGAAAATTTCTTTTTAAGTTCAAAACAATTATTAACTAATCCATTAGCAACACCTAAAATTATTGGTGCATTAATGGTATTAGTTCAAGATGTTTTTAACTGAGATTATCTAGAAAACCACCCAAAAAATAAAAATAAAATAACAAATTATAAAGGAAATATAAAATTAACAAAACATGAACAAGATGCTTATAAGCATATTCAATATTATTTAAAAAATCATAAGAAAATATTGATTTTTGATAATTATTTAAGGAATTCTAAAAATGAAAGATAAAGAAAATTATGTCAAATTAAAAGTAAAACTAAGTAACACTATTGAAGCAAAATATTACGAAAAAGGTAATAAGGAATTATATTATAGTGTTCGTGGTCAATGAAATGGATTAAATTATGTTACTTTAATTTTTAATAACCCAAAACTTTATAGACGCTGTATTTTATTAAACAAAAATGATGAAATTATTGTAACTGGTCAAATCTTTAACACTTTAAATATTCTTAAAAATCGTGCATTTTGTTCAATAAATGTTAAATGATTTAAAAAATGAAAAGAGTAAAAAATGATATTATGAAAATTTTTATTAATAGTACCAATATTAATAACAAGTATAACACTAATAATATTTTTAATATTTATTATTAAAAAATTAAAAAATGAATATAAAGTATTGAAAATATTAAGTGAAATTGCTAATCAAATTAAAAATAAGGAGAATAAATAATGAATAGATGTACATGAACTGAAACAATAACATTTGAAAAATTTATTCATGAACCACATTATGATGAAATTAAAAATGAACAAAGACAAAGACAATGTGAAAATATGACAGAAGAGCAATTTGATGAATATTGTAGAGCATATTGTAAAGAACATAGAATTAAAGTTGATGAAATTAATAAATCAAGACATAAAAATTGTATTAATAAAGAAAAATTAGTATCTTTTTTATCTGAATTTTATAATAATTTTAATCAAGTTGAAGACAAATGATTTCAATCAAAAGCAGATACTTATGCAAATATATTAGAATATTTAGAAAGTAATGAATTTTATAATGATAATAAAAATTAAAAAGAATAATAAATGTGGTTATGGTAGAGTTTTTGCTCATAAATGTAATAACTTATGTAAACAAAAACAAAATAAAAGAGTTAGGAAAGAAAGGTTAAATTATGAATAAAGAAAAATTAATTTTAGATATCAATGAAATTATAAATGATAAAAATCCACATAGAACTTATACAGAATATGTCTTTTCTTTAAAAGAAAGAATTGAAAATGGAGAATTTGACTAATGTGTTTTTGTTATGAAGATGAAGCAATAAAATGTGATAAAGGATATTGTGATAACTGTTGTGAAAAATATTGTAATCAAGGAGATGAACATTAATGATAATATTACCTACTTTGTTTGAAAATAAAGATGAAATTGAAATATTGTTACCATTTCCAAAAGCAATTCATACAAGTAATGATATTAGAGCAATTATTTTAAGACAATACCCAAATGTTAAATCCAAACACATAATTGTTTCTGACCCCGAAAGTAATGTTGCATTAATAGTTGGTGATAATGATGTATATCAAGGTTGAATTAAAGTAACAATTAAAAAATTAGAAAATTAAAGGAGAAAAAAATGCCAAATATAGAAAATCAATCAAATTATACTTTAACTAAATTAATAAGAACTGGTATAAGTCCAATTTGTGCAATGATTGGTACAAGTGCTTATTATGGTCAAGTAATTGCAAATCCAGTATTAGGTTCAATTAATAGTTTATTATTTGGTAAAAAATTAGGTTTAGATATTTGAAATTTAAATCAAAGACCAAATACTAAAACTAAATTAATTAATAGTTGTAAAAAAATATTACTAGGTTTAGGAACAATTGGTTTAGCAAATTATAGTAAATGAACAGAAAATAATATTAATCCTATTATTCCAACAACACCAATGCCAATAACTACTACAACTACAACTGAGGGTCCTCCATGATTATTATTAAATAAACAAGAACATCAGTCATTAATGGATTGAGATACTTATATTTCATTAAATGCTTATGGTATTTCAAATCTTATTAGTGGATTAACTGAGTTAATACCTAATAAATTTGAAGCGATAAGAAAGATTTGTAATATGGCTACTGGTGGATGTTTAATATCAAGTGGTGTTGCAATGGGAATTAATAATGATTTTAATAATGCTTATGCAGTACCTACTATTATTGCTGGTGCAAGTGAAATAATCAATAATTTACTACCTATGGAAACAACACATCATAATCAAGAAATGCAAGAAACATCATTTAATGATGAAACTACAAGATTAATTAATGACAATAGATTTACTATTAATAGTGAAACAACTAGTCAATATGGTAGTGATAATATGAGCGAAGTACCATTAAATTATGATAATGCTTCATTAAATTGAGATTATAATCACATGAGTTTATAAAGGAGGTGAATAATTTATGAATAAAGAAAAAATAATTGAATATTATAATCAGGAAATAAAAACATATAAAGAAAGAATAGAAGAATTCAATAAAGAAATATCTGTATTAGTAGAAATTATAAGTAATTCACAATCAATGATTGAAAGAATTAATGGTGGTCAATTTGATGAATAATTAAAAATAAACAATTGAAAGGAAAATATTCAGATGAAAGAATTTTTACATGAATTAATAATTATTGGAACAAGTGTTGGAACATTAATTTGCAGAGAAATTATTGTTTTATTAAAAAGATTTATCACAACTCCAAAACATGTTAGAGCAAATAACAAAATTATAAAACATCAAAAAAAAATAGCAAAATTAAATGAAAAAATTAATAAAGAAAATAAATAATAAAGAGTGATGTAAATGTTAGAAAATGAAGATAATGTTCAACAAACAACTGAACCTTTAACTGAAAATAATGCTCAACAAGAAATAGAAAATAAAGTTAATGAAGCAGAAAATAAGTTAAATAAACTTAATCAAGAAATTAAAGAAAAAGAAATAATTAATATATTTAAAAAATATCAAGTTAAAACTGAATTTTATGATTTTTTAAAATTTAAAACTAATAATTTAGAAAATTCAAAAATTGAAGAAACTATTAAAAAAATTATTAAAGAACAACCAGTATTTAAAGAAATAATTAATACAGGTGGTAAACAACAAACAATAATAACAAATCAACAAAATTCAATAAAAAGTACATTATTGGATTATAAAAAAAATAATAATTTATAACAGAAAGGAAATCAAAAAATGGCAATACAATTCAATAAAAATTTAGATAATACCGAAAAATTAGTAGAAGCACCAGAGTTTATAGAATTTTATAAACAATCAAATTCACCATGAGCAAGTTTTTTTCCTATCGAAATGGTTAATTCAACAAAAATTGAATTTATAGTTAAAAAACCAAAAAATTCAGAAATTAAAGTATTAAAATGAAATGATAAAAGCAAAGGATTAGATGTTAGTTATGCTGAAACTGTTAAAATTTTAAAAGAAATTAAAGAAGAAGCGGTTGCGGGTGAAATAATTGCTAATGTTGATTTAAATGCTGAAAATGGACAAAATTTATTAAATACAATGCAATATGAAGTTGCTAATGACTTAGCAGATTATTTAGCAAATAATGATACAAATGTAATTGCAAAATATGCAACTAAAATAGACATTACTGATAAAACACCATTAGGATATTTAAAATCAATGTTAGATGCTTGAAATACTTTATTTCAACTAAGAAATAGTAATAATTGTCGTTTTTTTATTACTAATAATCTTTATGATACTATTGTTTATTTAGCCAATAATAAAGGTCTAATTACTGATAATCAAATTGCTCAACAATTAAGATTAAATGGAAATGATTTATACATCAAAGGTGTACTATGTCAAATTGTAATGGATGATTATATGACATTTACTGATAATAATGAAACTAAAATTATGTCTTTTGTTTTAGCAACACCAAGAGCAATGAAAAGATATATGTTACAAAATACAGTTGTATATGTTCAAGATATTGCTGATGGTAAAGTTGGAAGAAGATATTTAGTTGGTAGAGAAGTAACTGGTGAATCAATACCCTATATAACAGATGAAGAAACAACTTCACGCTGAATGTTATGTGCAATTGTTAATAATGATAAAAATGATTTAAAAACTAAAATTACAAGTTTAACAACTGATATTGCTGCAAATGTTGCTGAGTTATACTTGTAAGTGCAAGTAAATAAAATTGCAAAAAATTCTCATATAAAAATTTCATAATGCTAAATTTAGTTTAGAAAAAAGTAAGGAGTTTTTATATGAGTTATAAACATCTTGGCATAGATGAAAGGATTTATATTGAGAATCAATTGAAATTTAAATTTAAAATTAGTGAAATAGCTAAAAATCTTAATCGAAGTATTAGTACTATTATTCGAGAAATTAATAGAAATAAAGATAATAATCATTATTTTTCATTAATTGCACAAAATAAAGCTGAAAATCGAAAACAATCACATATTAGTTTTCATAAGTTTAAAAATAAGAATTTAGTAAAATATGTACAACAAAAATTACTATTAGGTTGATCACCTGAACAAATTTATGGCAGAATTAAAAATTTTCATAAAGAGTGAGTTATTAGTTTTAAAACAATTTATACTTGAATTTATTTTGGAATGCTTGATAAAGTTACTAGTAAAAATTTAAGAAGAAAAGGTAAAAAACGAAAATCTAAAGAAAATCGTGGCAAGTTTAATGGTAAATCAATTAAAGAACGAGATATAAATGTTAATGATCGTATAACACTTGGTCATTGAGAAGGAGATACTATAGTATCATCACGAGGTAAAAGCAAATCATGTTTAATAACTTTAGTTGAAAGAGTATCACGATTTACTTTAGCAATATTAGTTAAAAACAGAACTACTAAAGTTATTAATAAAAATGTTAGTTATTATTTATCAATTCTTCCTAAAAACATTGTTAAAACTATTACTTTTGATCGTGGCAAAGAATTTTCAAATTGACAACAACTTGAAAAAAATTTAGATATAAAAATTTATTTTGCCAATCCATATTCACCTTGACAAAGAGGTACTAATGAAAATACTAATGGTTTAATTAGAGAAAAATTTCCTAAAAAATTTATTTTTTCAAAAACTAATAAAAATGAAGTTCATAAATTTATATTGTCTTTAAACCAAAGACCAAGAAAAATACTAAATTATCTTTCACCAATCGAATATTTGGATAGAAAAATAATTTAGTTGCACTTACCTTTACAATTTAGCGTTAATAACAATAATAGTGAATTAAATACACAAATAAAAAGTACTAATGAACTTAAATCATTAAATCCTAATTTAACAAATCCAACTATTAAATATTTTAGTGATGCACAAGGAAAAACTAATGTAAGTAATCAAAAACAAAAAGCAGGTGACTTATATATAACCATTACTGCTAATGTTAATGACTTAAATTATAAAGGAACAACAAATCCAATTAAAATAACTCTTAAATAAAGGAAATTAATATTATGCCAATCGGTACAACTAGTACAGCAATACTTTTAAACATAAATAAACCAAAACATACTAGAACAAGTAACCAACAAGAAAACAAAAGTTTTTGATGAGAAATTTTAGAAATGATTGGTGTACAAGTTATAGCAGTAGCACTTGCTCCTTTTACTGGTGGATTAAGTGAAAGTGTAGCCCTTGGATTAGGTGCAAGTGATTTAATTGCTAGTATTAGTGCTGTTGGTGTAGAATTTTTAACTGATTTTACTATTAATCAAGTTTATGATTATTTAAAAGGAAATGTAACACCATTAAATACTTTTTTTAATATATTACCAGCATTTGCTGGACTTAATAAAATTAGTCGTGGTTATCGTACAACTAAATTTATTAAGTTAGCACAAAAAACTAAAACATTAGAACAAGTTGGTATTAAAGAAGCAAAAAACTTACAAGAAATTATTAGTCAAGTAAGTGGAAAAGAAATTTTAACAGATAAAATTATTGGTAATAAACGTTATTTAATGAAGTATAGTTTTACTCCTAATCGTGAAACAGTATTACGAGATTTAGGATATGTTGCTGAAAGACAATATAAGAATAATTTTCAAAAACTAGAAACAGAAAAATTAATGGAACACTTATTATTACAAAATACATTAATAAAATTAAGTCCACAATTAACTCCTAAATTTAAAATTAAAGATATTGAAAAAGCAAATAACTTTTTAAAAAAAATTAATACTGATTTAAAAGAAGTATTAAAAATGAATCAACATGATTGATTAAATTTAGTTCATACAATACATACAGAAAATAGATATGGAAAAACTTTAATTTTAGATTTACAAAAAATTCGTGCTAATGCTATTAAATTTAATTTTAAAAATAATGTTATTCATCAACTTGTTTTAAAAGCAAATCAAACTTTTAAATATTTTGATATTAGATTTTATTTAAAAAAAGGTTTAAATAAATTTTGAAAAGATACACCATATTTTGAAAAAATACGAGAAAGTATATATAAATTACAAGAAAAATTTGAAAAGTTAGAAAAACAAGTATTTGAAAAAATTCAGAAATTAAAAGAAAAAGCAACTGATTTATTTACTAGTGCAGAAAAAAGAGCAATTAAACACGCACAATTAATTCCATTAAATTCACCAGTATTTATGGGTTGTAAAATTCAACCTTTGTCATTAGATAAATGTGCAATTACTATTTATCATCGCAATCCTAAATATAAACCAATTACAGTTGTTGATAGTATTCTTAAATCAAAAACTTTTGTTACTCAAATACATCCATTCCATTGATATCGTTGATATAGTGGTTGATACATTGGTTATGGAGTTAATCAAAATAAATGATTAAAAGCAATAGCATTTGCTCCACCAGTGGTGCAACAAGTAATTAGAGATAGTTTTAAAGTATATAGATAAATATTTAGAACTATTAGAACTTATCATAAAGTAGTAAATGTTATTAATAATCCTATTGAAAATATTAACAAATCATTTAAAAATGTTGGTTTAAAATTTAGTGTTAATACTTTATTTGGTACTGGATTATTACATCATTTAGAAAAGTTTGCATATAGTCAAGTTGTAACAAAAAGTAAGAAAAAAATAAAAAAAGGTAAAAATAAAATACAAAAAGAAATTGAACATATAACACATAAAAAAACAAAAAAACATACTCATCATTATAAACAAACATTTTTTAAGGAATGATAAATTATGATTAATAAACTTTGAACTGATGTCAGTCTTGAAAATTATAATAACTGATATCCATTAACTGGAAAAATTACAGAAACACCACAGCAATACATACAAACATGACCTAATGTTAATGATTGATTTAAAACTTTTGCTATTCGTGCTCAAAATGATATTAATGCTTATCTTGATTTTATTTTATCTAAATTTCCTTTTGATAGTTTTAAAGATGAATTAATTAAAGAAACATTAAGAGATATGGTTTATGTAATGGTTGAACATTGAGTATTTAATCGTACACCAATTGAATTTAATGTTGATGCTACTATTCAATTTAATAATGGTACTCAATTTAGTGCAAATAGTACTCCTACAATTAATGTTTGAGATTTAGCACCTAGTAGAATGAAAATATGAGCAAGATTAACAGAATTAAAACAAATATTTTCAAGTTATAATGATGATGAAATAGATGTTGAAAAAATTGACTTAAAAGCATTTTATACTAGAAATCAAGTTGATGAATTAATTAAAGAACAAAAAGAATTTACATTATTAAAACAAATTAAATTATATGATGATTTAGTTGATGATAATGAAAATGAAATATATAGAGGTCCTATTAGTAAATTTGTTAATAAAGGTTATGTTGCAACTGGTTATGATAAAGAAACTGAAACAATGATTTTAGATTGACCAGATGAAATTGGAACATTACCACCTGAAGCATTACAAAATAATCCACAAATTGGTGATTTTACACATGCACCAACCTGTGATTTTTCTGCTAAACAACAAAAAAATATTACAGCCTTAACTAATACTAAACAAAATAAATTAATTACTGGCCATGGCATTAATATTACAGAAGATAATGTAATATCTGTAAGTTCTTATTTAATAACACCACAAGATTTTTTAAATAATCCACAATGAGAAGAGCAAAAATCAATGATTTTAACAAGAAATACATATTATCAAATTTTTTGGTCACCTAATATGTCAAGCAGTCAAGGACTTAAAGGAGTATTTTTCTTTTATGGTGCAGTACCAACAGCCCATAATGTAGCTATTGATTCAGCAGGTTATTACTCAAATTCTACTAATGAAATTAAAGCTCATTTAAGTGTCCAACCCGAAAATGATGAATTAATACTATCATATTTTGATGGTAATTCTTGAATAGTAACTAATCTAGATGGAAATAAACTAGGAACTAAAATATATAAGCCTAAAACAAGTAATAAAATTTATAGCATTAAAAGTAATACATTAGATATTACTTCACCAAGTGTAATTAATATAGATAAACCTATAAAAATTAATTCAAAAAATTTAGAAACTAATGAAATAGAAGAAAATAATTGAGATATTGAATTAAAAGATATTCCTCCAACACCAAGTCCAAGTGGTTCAAATTGAAAAGAAGTAGGTAAAGTCGTAGTAGATAAAAATAATATTACACATATAGAATATATATTTAAAGATAAAACACATTATAGAATATATTATAGTTTTGGTGATTATACTAGTAAAGAAAATAATAAAAATTATAGTTGACAAATAATTAATTTTTATTATCAATTAGATACAAATGTTTTAAAAAGTAGTTTATGAATATCAAATAATAATGTTAATGCGGATACTGAAATTAATATTTATAATAATAGAATAATGTGGGGTATGGGTAGAGATTATATTTTTAAAAAATTAGAAGAATTACAGGAATAATATTATGTTTTTTAAAATTATAAAAATTATTTTAGGTTTAATAGGAGTAATTTTATCATCAGCAACAGCAGGTTTAATTATATTTATCATTGTAAAAATCATATTAAAAATTAATCAAATATTTTAAAAAAAGGTGATGAATATTATGTTAAGTCTATTTAAAAGAAAAGAAAAAAGTAATATTAGTGATAATCAAAATGAAAAAATAAAATTTTTAACTAATAAAAATAAAAGTACACATGCTTCAATTTTAAATTATTTTGGTTTTAATGATTTTAATCATGAAACTTATTTTACTGATTTTGTAGCAGAAAATAACGCTAATTTATATAATGCTCCATTAGATATTAATAATGAAACTATTAAACAATATTTAATTAAACAAGAATTTTATAGAAAAAATTGAAACTCTATTTTTAAATTAAGCAAATTAGGAATTAGTGGTTATTTAATTTATATTGCTAATGATGACTTATATTTTCAAGTAGTAGATATACAACAAAGAGTTTATGATATTACTGGTAAATTAATTCAATGCACTATTTTTTATGATAGTTATGAACAAAATGCACAAATGGTAAGATTATTTGAAATTTATACATTAAATAATGAACAAGTCACAATTAACCGTGCAATTTATAGTGTTAATGATAGTAAAAAACAATTTCCATTATCTTTTAAAGAATATATTAATAATCCCAATTTAGAACAAGAACAAACATTAAATATTAATTATATTCCAATAGCAATTATGCGTAATAAAGCAAATGAGTTAGCAGATTGTAATAAAGTAATGGATAAAATTAAAGCATTAGATGTTATTTATGAACAAATTGTTTTAGATACTATTTTAAACTCACCAAAGTTTATTTTTAATCAAACTTATGGTAATGTTCAATCAACATTAGAAGAAGCAGTAAGAACTTTGGTTACTAAAAATTATATTTTTAAAAGTGGCGGAGATAATAACGAACAAAACGAAAATATCAATATGACAAATAGTAACTTTAAAGGTAAAAATTTAACTGATATATATGATTGAAATGTTAATGAAATATTTAAACGTTGTGGTATTCATATTCCAAGTCAAAAGAAATCAACACAACAATCAGTTCCCGAAAGTACAGCAGTAAATATTTCAACTATTAATTATATTGAACAAAAATTATGACAATTTAATATTGATATTCTTAAATTTATTCAAATATTAGTGAAAATTGATAAAGATTTATTAAATAGTAAAACATTTAATATTAATGATGAACAAAAACTTAATAATTTAACAGTTAAATTAAAACTATTTAATCCCGAAAATAACCAATTAATAGGAGAGAACAATGGAAAACAAAAACAAACCACAAACGAAGTTTCCACAGAAACAAACTAAACTTAATCAAGCAGAAGTAGAAAATGATTATTTAATTGATAATATTCCTTATGATTTTACTAATATGATGAGTGCTAGTAGTGACCCAGATATTAATAGAGCATACGATGAATTTAAAAAAAGAACTTTATATATTTATGAAATTGAGCGTTTATTTAAAAATAATGAAAATAATAGTTTAAAATTTTCAGCAAATACTATTAAAATAGGTTTTATTGATATTGAAAAAGTATTAAAAACTACTGCTGTTGAAACATCAGACTTTACTATGCAATTAAATCAAAGAGCAAGTCCTAATATTAATGATAATACAATTGAATATAGTATGACTGATATTAAAAATTTAATTTTTCAAGAAATAAATTTATTAAATCAATTTAAGTTATATGCAGTATCTATTAATGAACCATTAACTGAAAATAATATTGATAATTTATATATCATAAATAATTATTCACAACCTTATCAAAATCCAAAATCAAGAAGTACTAAAAGTATTACTATTATTAAAATTAAAGATTTTAAAACAAGAGATGGTTATCCCATTATTATTAAATTACAAAAACCATTAGATAAAGATACAAAAGTAACTGGTTTAAAAATTAAAGCCCCTAGAAGCATGATTTTTGGTAATATAAAAGTACTTGGTGAAGTTGACAATATGGAAGTATACCCTAAATTATTTGTTAAAGATAAAATAGCATTTCCGCTGTTATCAATGCCTATTGAAACTCAACCAAAAGTTAGAATATTACAACAATGATTTAGTGAACAAATTTTACCTTGAAAATTAGCAAAACAATTTATAGAACAAGAAAAATCAGTTTTAGATTTAATTGCTATTGGTGGTGGAAGTGAAACAAGAAAAGAAATTATTAATAATGCAAGAGTTACTAATGCTAAAATTGGTTATGATGTTACTAAAAATTCAAAAGTATGACCATTATCTGATGAACTAGAATTAAAAGATACAAAATTAGAGTCATGATTTTTAGCAGGTAACTATAATTTATTTATTTCTACAACAAATAAATTTCATGATGTTGAATTAGAAATAAAAGATAGACCAACAATTGATAGTTTACAAAAAGTATTATTAGATATGCTAACTTATACATATACTTATAATAGGAATTTTGATGGTTTTGACAAATCAAAACTTAATGAAGACATTGCAAAATTACGTAATAAATTTGAAAATCAAAAACCAAGCGATGTTATTACTAATTTATTTAAACAATGAGAGTTAGATTACCCAAATTATATAAATTTACCACAAGTTCAAATATTTAAACAAATAGTTATTATGATATCAAAAAATATTTATTCAACTATCTCTATTAATAATGGTTTAAATGATGACTATAAATTATTATTGCCTTATTACTTTGAATTAAAATCAAATCCTATACATTCTACACCTGATAAAGTTTGAGAATTTAAAGATGCAAAAGTAATATTAAAATCTGCATATTTTGATTTTATTGATATAAATAATATTAAATTAAAAAATAATGATATTAGTCAAAATGAATTATTCAAACTAGATGATAATCAATTTAACTGATTATCTATAACAAATGAATTAGAAAGCAATAATATTCCATCATTGATTCCTGCTGATTGAACACTTGGTAACGGTGAGTATGGAAAATATTTTACAAGAGCAATTATTGATAAAATAAAAATTGAAGATTCTTTAAATTTATATGGTTCAAATAAATCACAATTATTTTCTAAATTAGAATTTTATAAAGAAATTTTTAAAATTGATAATAGTAATGAATTTGAATTACAAATTGAAAATCCGATTAATAACTTAAATCGGTTAGAAATTAGTGGGATATTTGGTGCTGGTAATTATGATTTAATTTTAATAACAGATAAAAAAGAAATAAACTTAACCAATATTAATTTATTTGACAAATATAATGAAAATATTTCTTATATAAATATTGAAATTTAATATAATATATTTAATTTTGTAATTTATTATCAAAGTCACCATTTTCTATTTCTTTAATGAATTTTTTTCAAAGTTGAATTTCAAAGTCATTAAAGACTATCATTTCCATATTTTTTAATTCTGTTATTTCATCAGTATTTTTCAATTTTTTATTTTTTAATTTTAGTTGATTTTCTTTTTTTATTTTTTCACATATTTTAATTTTATCTTTTAATTTTTTAATTACTAATTCTTTACTAAGCATATTATTAATATCTCCTTAATTTATTTGTTAGTTACTAAAATATCCATCGGGATAAATTCCGTTTCATTTTATATCATTTTCAGATGTAGGTTTAAATCCAAAATAAAGTGATATTTTATGTTTATCACTTACTTTATATTCTCATATAGTTGCCCCCCCAGTGCGCATTACCCTCATAATCTAAATAATAAGTTAAATCATTTGTTTTATGATGTGATACTGCTCCAACTATTAATCCAGTTGTTGCTAAAAATAATGCTAAAATTGATGTTATTTTATAAAAATTTGTTTTTATTCATGTTTTCATATTAAATTACTCCTTTTTTCCTTAATTTTACTTTTAAATTGTACTATTTTTGATTATTTTTACAAGTATGCTTTTAAATTCAAAATAACTCCTAAATTAAAGGCGTTTATTTTATGAGACCTATACTATTAATTATATTGAAATTGTTTATTATATAGCAAATATGAAAGTGTTTTTTTAAATAATTTTTATTTTATTTAAAATTACACTTATATATTTATATAATAATTAAGTAAATTAATTTTTTAAATATATTTACAATAAATTTAGATTTTTTTAAAATAGTTAGGAGAAGTAAATGTGAATTTTAATTATAAATGAAATTTTAGAGAACAAAGTGCAAAAATTGATAAATTAGTTTTAGAATATATAACAAATAAGTGAGAAAAACGAGATTGAAGAATAAAAAATACAAGAGATAAAAAGAAATATAAAATTGTTGATTATCAATATCGAACAAGAAAAATAATGTATGGATTAGTAACTTATAAAAGAAGAATTTATGAATATTTTGATGAAAAATTACAAAAATGAGTTCGTATTTGTTTAGTTGATGAATGACTAGAATTACCTAAATATAAAAGAATTGGTGAAGATGTTGAACAAACTATTATTGAATATTTTGCTGATGGAAAAAGATATCATGATATTTATGCTATTTGTAAAAAAGCAGGTATTAGTGTTAGTACTGTTCATAGAGTTTTTAAAAATTTAGAAGTAATTGAAGCAAATCCAGTAAAAGTAAAATTAGAAAAAAATCAACCTATTTTTGTAGCAATTGATGATGGACATCGAAAGTTTTGAGATTTTAAACGTAAAGGTATAAAATACTCTATGAGATTAATAACAACATATACAGATAATATTAATCATAAAGTACAAAATAAAAGAGTAAAAGCAATTATTAGACCAACAAGAACAGCAATTGGAGTTAAAAAAACTGCTGAATTTGTTAAAGAACATTGTCAAAAATTTTATGAAAATGTTGAACAAGCAAAAATAATTATTTGTGGAGATAGTGCTGGATGAATTAAAGAAGTTGCTGATTATCTTGGTGCTGAGGTTGTTTTAGATAAATTCCATTTAATTAGAACATTATATCTTGGTATAATGGCGGGAAATAAAGGAAAATATTGAAGTGAATATAATAATTGTAAAGATTTCATTAATAATGGTCAATATGAACAATTAATTGATTATTTATATAAAGAATTAGATAATCATAAAAAGTTAAAAAAACAATATTTTAAAAATAATAAAAAAGGTATTAAAAATCAAGGTGCAAAATGAAATATTGGTTGTTTTACTGAAACAAATATTTGACATGTTTTAAAAGAAATGATTGTTAATAGAACATATAGTATTTTTATTTATATAAAAATGGTTATTTTTAAATGTAATCAAATAAATTTAAAAACATAATTTTACTTATTTTAAAATAAAAAATTAAAAAAACTTATTAAATTAAAAGTTAATAAGAATTTTTGTTATATATTTATGTTAATTAAATTATTAAAATGTTTTTATAATTTATAAAATTGAGTATTTTAATTGTAATATTTTTAAATTAGTAGTAAAATAAATTTACAATTTCATAAAAATCCAAATTATTTCTTGTCTAAAATATAATAAGACTACAACGATTTAATTTATTTCGGATTTTTGACAATCTCCCAATTCTTTTTTGCAAGTTTCAAAAGTTTTTGATTCATTTTTTTCTCTAGTTTGTAGCAAACAGTTTAAAATTCTTTCTTCTATTACTTCTTTTGAATTTAAAGATATGTCTTTTAAATATTGAACTTCTTCTTCTAAATTATTTGATCTATTTTCTAGTTCTTCTATTTTTTGTTCTAATTCAATTTGATACTTGTCTTTTACAATTGAAGACATTACTGGTCTTAATTTTTTAGCACATTCACATAAAATTTTGTAACAAATACCAGCAACAATACCAGCAATAGTAAAAGGTAATCAACCCATAATAGCACTTGACACAACAAATGTACTAATTATTGGTGTGATAATTATTTTAGCAATAGGAGATGTGGCACCCCACGCAATAAAAAATATTAAACCATGAAAAATCTTTCATATAAACCTTTTAAAAATTCAATATTTATCTTGTACTTCTTCTGTAATATTATCTTGTTTTTGATTTGTAATAGTTCTTACAAATTCTAAAAATGGTGTTCTAATGATAGTTGTATGTTTAGATTCTTTTTTTATAAGCTTTGCATTATTTTTAATTTCATTTAAAAATTGCTTATAACGTAAATGTCTAATTTGTTGAACAATTTCATTTTTTTCAAAATAAATTAATAATTCTCAAACTTTTTTTCTTTTATCATCATATAATCTTAATAAAAAAAAGGTTTTATCTTCTCTTTTTATTATTTCATCATAAATAAAATAATCTTCATTTTGTTTCTTAATAATTGTTCTAAATTGAAAACATTTTTTATCTTTTTCATCAAAATGATTTTCAAATTTACATGTTTCACCATGATGTCAATTTTGATGACACCTAATAAAATTTTTAGTAAATCATGTTAAATCTGCTACATTTCTTAATTCTTCTTCAATAATAGTTTTTGTTTGTAAACTCATTTTGATTCCCCCTTATTTAAATAAAAACCCATTATTTTAAAAATAAAAAACAATAGGTTTATTTAGTTTACACTTATTTTTGCTAAAGTTTTAAAATTATGCAATAAACTTTTTAATATTTTTTACAAGTTTGGTAAATTTAATTTAGATTTAACTGTTGATGATTGAGTTTGTAAATCAATTGCGTTGATATCTTTTTTTTCAATGTCATCAAAATCACTATCACATTCTAAATTACTTTCTAATTCATTAATTTTGTATTTTAATCTTTCTGCCAAATTCATATTGAAACTTTCAATATCATTTATTTTAAATCATTTTCCATCAAATAATAATTCATATACTATTGTTTCTTCAGATTTATCATTTGTATTTAATAAACCAGAATAATTAGATTCCTCTTTATTTGGATTTTTCAAAGTAACACTTAATTTATACATGCCAAATGATAAACATAGTTCATCAAGGGGTAAAGAAATATTTTTAGTTCAAATTATTTGCTTAGAATCTTTATTAATACAGTTCAATACTATTGATTGTAAATATTCTTTTTCTAATCCTAATAATTGCTTTGAAATAGTTATTTTTGTTGTTAATTTTTTACGAAATACTTGTGTTACTGCTACTCAAAGTATTTTTAACGCAGCTGATTCTTTATTAGGTGGCGTTTTTAACTTTAATCTATCTAAATGACTAATTTTTGTTTGACTTTTTTCTTTTTTCATAAATTTTCTCCATTCAAATTAATAATCTTTTTTAATTTTATTATATGACCAAGTTCTCCATTAATAATTAATATTTTAACTATTAATAAATTCATTATTTAAATAACATAGTTATTCGAAAATTATTATTTTTATTTATTTTACTGTTTTATTTAACATATCTTTTTATTTTCCTTTTCTCTAAAACTTTAATTTAATAAAAAGACTTTCATTTTATTTAAAAAACCAATATTAATTAGAATAATATATTAATATTATTCATTTTTCCAGTCCAATTAATTATACGACACTATCTTAATTTTTAATTTGATATAATTATAAAAAGAGTAAGTATATTAAAAATAGATTGGGGTATTTTTATGATAGAGGAAATAAATTCTAGTTCAATGAAAGAACCAAAAATTTATCGTATTGGTCTATATAGCAAATTAACAATTCTTATTAATGGTCTTCTAATTACTACAAGTTTAATGATAGGTTGGGCTTTATGAGCAACTATTGGTCGAGATGCAGTTGATAACTATATTAAATGATTCAATAATCCACAACAGCCTAATTCTAATTTACAAATTAGTTTCAATATAATAAGTATTATTGTTTTCATAGTTTCTGGTTTATCTTTAGCATTAGTAGTCGTACCTTTTATTTTTTTAAAAACTAAAAATAGTGTATCAGCACTTTTTTGTTTAATAAGTTTTATTTTTTCAGCAATATTTGTTATCTTTCTTATTGTATTTTTTATTTTTAGATTTAAAACTTTTACTTTCTTAGCTAATAAAAAAGACGGCGAAATAATAAATACAACTGGTAACTTTCTAATAACTTTTTTACCATGAATGTTGCCTGAGCTATTTGCAATACTTTTATTAATCCACAGTCTTTGATTAATTATTAATATTACCTCTAAATACAAATCAAATACACTATTAATGCCTATTGCTAAACCAAAAGCAAAACAAGAAACAGTAATAGCAAAACAAGAAGTTGATGATATGATAACGCTTCCTAACGTCGTACCAATACCAGTAACTCAAAATAATGAAGAACAACAAATAGCAAACCAAGAAACTAACAATACTGTTCTTAAGCAAGATCTAACACAAGAAAAAATAATCACTAACCCTTCAACAGCAACTGTCCATTATACTAATCATGAACTATCACAAACACCAACGCAAGGTGCCTATCATGCCGAAACTGTTTCACCAACACCAGGTACTCTTACTAAGAGTAAATCCGAATCTATTACAAATGAAGAAGAAATAAATGATAATATTGAAAATACAACAATATATTCAGAACCAACAGTTGAAAAAACAAGTGTAGAAGATACAACAATATATTCAAAATCACCAACAACAGAAAGTAATATTAATACCGAAACTAATTACCAACCAAAAAATCAAGGTGGTTTTGATGTTAAAGACAGTAGTTATTCTGAATCTGAAACATCTAATTTTAATGAACAAGCAACAACAATAACTGTTGAAGAAACACAACCAATAATAGAAAAAACAAACACAAAAACAAAAAAAGAAACAATCGAAGTGCAAAAAGTTACTACTCACCATTGAACATTAGAACAAATTGAAGCTGTTTGAGAAAAAGCGGAAATAATTGATGGTGTTAGTGATAAATTATATCGTAAAGATTATAGTGGTGCTTGAATGTTTCGTGATTCATTTACCACTGATTATAGCACAGCAGATAACTTAGAAACTTACTCTTGAACTATTGTTCTACATCGTCCTACTAGTCAACAAGGAACAACTGAATTATATAATCTAGATCCAATGAATATTGTTAATGCAAAAAGTAAAGGTGAAAATTACCCTTCTTGAAAAACTAAAATTTCTTCAAAAGGAAATAAAAATATTGCGAAAGAACAACATTGAAAAGCAAGAACATAATAAATATAGTATCATTTATTTATGAATACACAAACTACTATTGAACATTTATATATAGAAATACCTAATTTTAAACATGAAGTAAATACTAACTATTCTTATTTTATAGAAAGTATTAAAAAAGAATTAACAAATATAATAAATAAATACCAATTAAACTTAAAAACAATTTATCTTGCTAACAAAAATAAGTCAGTTTTACCAATTATTTTTTTAGAACAATTATTAATACTACTTAAACCATTGACAACCACTATCAAAGAATACAACTTTGAATGTACTATTAATAATACTAATTTCACAACTCTACAATTATTTTCCAAATTTCAAATTAATCGTTTAATTTGAAAAATAATTAGTTTTCAAAATCAATTAAATAACAAATTTAATTATCAACAAAGTATAAAAATTATTAATGATGCTATTAACTTAAAAATTAATAATTTCTCAATTGATTTAAAATATAATCTTCCTCATCAAACAGTAATTGATGTCAATAATGATTTACAAATATGTATGCAATTAAAAACACCTCATATTAGCTATGATAGTTATAATCACAAACAAAATCTTACTATTAAAAGATACATTAATAATTTCTTAAAAAAACACAAATATGATAACTATGAATACTATAGTTATAGTAAAAATACTAATAATCAATCAAAATATATTATTGCATATTGTTTATTAGAAAACTATTATGGAATTGGTCCAAATGCTGTTTCATATATTAAAACAGAAGATAAAGCAATAATAATTACTAATAGCAATAACATTAATAATAACAATCAAAAAAATAGTATCTTATCAACAAATGAAATTTTAATCCAAAAATTAATACAAGGTTTATTACTAAAAAAGGGAATAAAATTTAACAAAAGTAATAACATTCTAGAGCAGCCACTGATTAGTAAATTAATCAAAAATAAACAAATAAAAATAAAAAATAATCATTTATCTTGCACAAATAGTTCCTGATTATTGTTAAATGATTTAATAGTTGATATTATAACTAATACTACTATTTAAATTTATATATCAAGGAGTGAATAAATATGAAATTCAATGAAAAATTGTTAAAAGAAAAATATTTTCCGCAAGCACTAACAAAAATAAAAGAAATTGTTAAAATTCAATCATATGCTCAACCACCCACAACAACAGCACCTTATGGGCCTGGTGTTAAAGAAGTATTAGATTATGCTATTAATTTAGGGCAAGAATTAGGTTTTAAAACTTATCGTGACAAAAACAATAAATATGGATATTTAGAATATGGTGAGGGTAAAGAAATATTTGCCATATTAGGTCATCTTGATGTTGTACCACCAGGTAATTTAGAAGAATGAAAAATTTCACCTTTTTCGCCAGAAATTATTAATGATATTTTATATGGACGAGGTGTATTAGATGATAAAGGTCCAACAATTATTATTCTATACTGTTTAAAATATTTAAAAGATCATGGTTATCAACCAAATCGTCGAATTAGAGTTATCTTTGGTTTAACTGAAGAAACAACATGAGATTCAATTAACACATATATGAAGCAAGAAGGTACTCCAACTTTTGGTTTTACTCCTGATGGTATGTTTCCGCTAGTATATGCTGAAAAAGGAATTATTAACTTAGATATTATTGGTACAGGTCATAAATCCATTGTTATTAATGCAGGTGATGCTTACAATGTCACTTGTTCTACTAGTAATATTAATGGTGTTGATATTAAATCATTTGTTAAAATTGGGAAAAATAAGAACTATCGAATTGAAAATAATAATCAACAAATTACCATTCATGGTAAACCAGCACATGGGTCACGACCAGATGAAGGAATTAATGCAGGATTAAGAAGTTTATTAATTTTAAATAAACTTAAAATTGAACACAATCTAATTAAATTTGTTGGTGATATTTTACAAGAAGATACTGCTTTAACAAAATATTTTGGTGATTTAGATGATGAATCTGGAAGTTTTACTATTAATGTTGGCATCGTTGAAATTAATAGCAAAAATTCAAAATTAGGATGTAATATCCGTATTCCAGTTAAAACTGATTTACAAGAAATTTTAAATAGATTAACAAAAATATTAAAACCTTATAATTTAACAATAAAACAACAACATTATGATAAACCATTATATATGCCACAAGAATCAACAATTGTTATTAAATTAATGGAAATTTATCAAGAAGTTACTGGTGATAAAAAAGCAAAACCAATTGCAATTGGTGGTGGAACTTATGCTAGAGCAATGCCAAATTGTGTAGCATTTGGTGCAATATTTGATCATACTAACTCAACTGAACATCAATATAATGAATGTATTAAAGTTGACAAATTATGAAAATCAATGTTAATTTATGTACGTGCTATTAGTACACTGGGAAGTTTAGAAATTGGTAAATTATAAAAAAAGTTAGAATAGTTTATTCTAACTTTTTTTATTTTCATTCAAATAAATTTTATGCAATTGAAGGATTTCTAGGACAACCACCAAATGCAGGACCATTAATACTATTAATAACACTCACCAATTCATCATTAAAGTTATTAGTTAATTGTCGTTCATCACTACTATTAATACTCATATAATTACTATTAGTTACTATTTCCTCTAATTCATTATTTGGAGTAGACTTAAAAAATTTCTGTCATTGTTTTTTAGCATATTTATTTAATACTTTATTACCAATAGTATCATTGATAATATAGCTAACATAATAGCAAATTGAAAAAATGTAGATTCAATTCTAGTAATCTATCAGCAGTATACATAACAGCTGCAGTTTTAATTGCATTATCTATTATAGTTGCTATTACCATTGCTGTTAAATAACCACCACTTTTTAAAAGACTCATACATTTTGATTGTTGAGAAAATAATGATTCTAACTCATCATTTTCATTAATATTATTATTTAAACAATTAAAATATCTTTTGAAAGCAAACCACATATGTGTTTTTGTTAAATATTCTATACCCTTATCTATTAAGATAGAAGTATAACATAAAACTTCTGCTCGTATAATTGTTGATAAAATATTTGGTCCATAAATAATTTTACTTCAATATTCAGCTAAACTAGTTAAAGAACCAACTGAATACATACTAGAAGCAGTAATCATAAAATGATTCGAAATTCAATATCCAACTTTTGCTATTAGCATTTTTCCAAAAATAGATGTTTTTGAAAGACATGAATAACCTTCCTCAACACCAATTTCGGAATATAAAGATAAAAGTGGACTCATTTCTTGATCAGCAGTTCTATTAAATACTGTTCTTCCTTCTTGTCAAATTTTTTCTGCTCCCCATTTTCATAAATTCATTGCTTGTGTACTAATTACCAATTGTACTGGAGTTACTCCAAAATCAACTAAATTATTTAAAGGATTTACTTTATTTCAATCAAATGATCCAATACTAATAACTGCTACCTGAAATACTCGTTGTACAGTTTTCAAACCAACTGCTGCTGTTAATAAACCAGCTGTTCCAATTATTTTTTTAGTATCTGATCATATTAAACTACTTCAACTATTATTAATAGTATTTGCTTCTATATTACTATCTATATCATTATTTATTAATAACTCTTCTTCTTGTGGCATTTTTTCTCTTCTCTCTATTTCTTTATTAAAACATAAAAAACACATTAATAACAAACTTTACAAAAGTGGTTATAAACCATATTTTGTTAAATTGCTTTTATGTGTTTTAACATTAGTATAAAGGATTATCACTTAATAATCAATATGTAAATTCAATAATTTAAAAATATTTATTTGGGTATTTATTATATATTTGTTACAATTATTAAGCATTTATGAAAAGTACTAAGGAGTAATAAAATGACAGAAAAAAAACGCATTGTTGTTGGTATGAGTGGTGGAGTTGATTCATCAGTAACAGCAGCACTTTTACAAGCAGAAGGCCATGAAGTTATTGGTCTTTTTATGCGTAATTGAGATTCACTTTTAAATAATGATTTACAAAGTAACAATAATCAAGATATTTGTCCACAAGAACAAGATTATCTTGATGCTTTAACTGTTTGCCAAAAATTAAATATTAAATTAGAAAGAATTGATTTTGTTAAGGAATATTGAGATAATGTTTTTACTTATTTTCTTGAAGAATTTAAAAAAAGTCGTACTCCCAATCCCGATATTTTATGTAACAAATATATTAAATTCGATGCTTTTTTAAAATATGCACAAAAAAATTTACAAGCAGATTATATTGCAATGGGGCACTATGCACGAATTAACTACAACCCAATTACTAAACAATATCAGTTATTAAAAGGAATTGATGATAATAAGGATCAAAGTTATTTTTTATGTCAATTAACACAAAAACAATTAAAATATAGTTTATTTCCTTTAGGTAATAAAACTAAAACTGAAGTTAGGGAATTAGCAAAAATATATAATTTACCAACAGCAACAAAAAAAGATTCTACTGGCATATGTTTTATTGGTAATCGTAATTTTCAAACATTTTTAACAAATTATTTACCAACTAATTCGGGCAAAATTGTTGATATTAATACCAAAACTACTATTGGTAATCACAATGGTGTTTACTACTATACACTTGGCCAAAGAAAAGGTATTAATCTTTCAGGAATGAAAGTTCCGTATTTTGTTGTTGAAAAAGATGTTACTAATAATATCCTTTATGTTGCTAATGATAATGAAAATAAATGACTAATGAATAGCGGTTGTACTGTTAAATCATTGAATTGAATTAATAATAGTACATTAAAAAACTCTTTAAAATGTAATGCAAAATTTCGCTATCGTCAATCTGATGTTGCTGTTATTATTAATAATATTAATAATGATGAAATTAAGGTTGAATTTTCAGAAAAGATACGCGCTATTACGCCTGGTCAAACCGCTGTTTTTTATGATGGTGATATTTGTCTTGGTGGTGGAGTTATTGACCAAATATTTCGCTAATCAATTATTAAAAAACTAATATAAATAATAAAATTTTAATTACATATTTTTTTATAATTTTCAAGATTCAAAAATTACTATTAAACTATTTTTTTAGTTTTTAGATACTTTTATTACATTTTCTTTTTTACGTTCTTAAAATATAAAATAACCTATTATTATAAAAGTTATAGAAAAAAACAAAAAGGAGAGTTTTAATGAAAAAAATATTAACAATATTAACTACCTTAGCATCTACAATAACTATTGAAAATTGTATTAGTAATTTTAACTTAAGGACAATCACATTACAAAATGATTGTTTTAAAAAAAATAATGTTCATCAAAGCAATAATGATTTTATTTTTTCTGATTTATATAAAAATAATAAAGGCGAAATATATTCAATAACTAATGATGGTATTTATAAATATACTAATGATAAAAATACATTCATAAAAATAAAAGGCATAAATGGATTAATAATAAACTTAAAATTTGACGCAAAAGATAATATTTATGCTTTAAAAACTAATGGCATTTATAAATGTCTAGTCAATAAAAATGAATTTAAAAAAATGAAAGTAACAACTAATACTAATAATTATTCTTTTACAAATATTAAAATAGATTCATCAAACAATGTATATGTATGATCAAAGAAAGATGGTGTTTATAAATGTCTAGTCAATAAAAATGAATTTAAAAAAATAGGAGGTATCTATTTAAGTCAAGCAGATAATTTTAGAATATATTTACTTTTTTCAAAAAATAATGTTTATGCTTTAACAACTGAATATAATGATTATCATAATAAAATAATTTATAAACTTTTAGCTAATGAAAATGAATTTACTTTAATTGACGGACGAATAAATATAACGGATAGATTTTCTAACTTCAAACAATAAAACTAGCAAATCTAAATATTTGTTAATTAAATTATATCATAAATTTTAAAAATGTTAAAAAATATAATTATAAAATTACATTTAAACAACACAAAAATCCTAATCTTAAAATTAGAAACAAAAAATATTAAATTGTATTACTTTAAGCACTATTAATATAATTTCTACTATTTAAATAATTGGCTCTAGCCATTAACATATTAATTAACGTTGGATAAGCATATATTTTTGCACCTTTAGTTTGAGATTTAACTAAATGTTGAATATCACTTTCAGCACTACAGCCAATATTTCAATCAGCAGGTTGATTAATAATACCTTCTTTATTATTTTCAAAAATTCTTAAAGTTTCTTTATTTACTTTTGTTTCAATTAAAAATGCTATTAATTCATCATATTGACCATTACAAAAATATTTTCAAGCCTTTAAAAAGTTTTTTAAATTTTCTGGATTAACTTTATTTTTTCTTTTATCAGGTTTATATGCTGTTCATAAATAATAAAAAGCATGATATTTATCTAGTACATAATAAGCACCCAAATATTTTGCTAAATTATATATTCATCCAGCACCATCACCAGAAACTACTAATTTTGCATTTTCAAATTCATAATATTTTTTTAATCCATTTCAAGTAAAATCAACTGTAGGATTTGCTTGTAAATAATCTTCTTTAGGACTATATTTATAATCACCCATAAAAGTATAAATTTTATTTGATAATTTATTTCTATTTTTACCTATTTGTTTTTTACCAGTATTATATGAAATACTACGAATTTTTTGCATTTCTCTTTTATGATTTTTATTTCAAACTGGAACATAACAATCATCAGCATTAATATAAATAAATTCACTATTTTTAACTTTAAATTTTTGTTCTGGTAATTTTTCTTGAACTTTTGCATTTTTATGAATTTTACTAATTGTTACTTTTGAAACATAAGTAAATTTTAAAATATCTGGTATATATTGATAATATTTCTTTCTTACAATATATAATATTATTTCTTCTTTTAATCAACTAATAATTTTTGCTCTTTTTTCAATATTAAACTCTTCATAAACTGGATAATAATATTTTTTCTTTAATTTATCTCAATAAACTCTTTGATTAAAAATCATTTTACCAAATTCAAAAATAATACTAAGATTACATTTTTTAGCAACTTTATATCTATCTTTATCTCTATTTTGAAAAAAATATTCATCAAAAGCATGGATTTTATTAACATGATTTGTTATAATTCTATTAATTTCATATTCAAGATTATTTTTATAATTAAACATTTTTTAACACCTTTCTATTTATTTTTTTATCCTAACTATTCTAACAAATTTGTTAAAATATTAGTTGAAAAATGTTTGGTTTTAGAGTATAATATTAAAAAACGATTGAAATAATTAGCAAATCTATTGCAACGTTTAAAGATAACTTTTATTAGTTATCTTTTCTTTTTTAATAAAATAATGTACAATAAAAGAAAAATATAAATAGAAAAGGAAAGTAAAATGGATTATTTATTGTTAACTGAAATAAAAGAAGTAGACCCACCTATGACTGTATTTTATATTATGTTAGTTCCCTTATCATTAGCATGAATAGCATTTTCCCTTCATTTAATTAATTTAGGGTGAGAGTTATGTGAAAAAAATAATCCTTTTGGAATCGTATTGTTTACCATTTCTTTAAATATTATTGGTACTGTTATTGGCGCTATGATTATGTATAAATCACAACATCCAGAATTTAAGTTTTGAAAAAGTTTAGGAAATAAAGTTAAGAAAATGTTTAAATTTAAAAAAAGAAATAAAAAAATAGCAGTATAATGCTATTTTTTGTTATAATTATATTATAAAAATTAAATAAAAATATATATGAAGTAATTAATAAAGTTAATAAGTTATTACTACCAGTGTCTAACTTAAAGATTATATTAATTATATCATAAATTTTTGTGTTTTTAAGGCATATGAAAGGAGATTTTTATGTGCAAGAAGAAAAAATAAAAATAAGAACAATTTTTAATGATGCAAAAGCATTAAGAGAAAAATTAGAAGAATATTTTAATCATTGTAAACAAACTGAAGAAATACCAACTAAAATTGGTATGTTAGTTTATTTAGATATTACAGAAAATACTCTTTATAGTTGAAAACAAAAAAAGAGAAATACTTTTTTACAACAAATTAATTGAGCATATTTACAAATACGTCATATTAATACACAAAGATATTTAAAAGCAAATGCAAATAATACTGCATGATATTTAGAAAGAGCATTTGTGAAAGAATATCATTTATCTACAAAAATTGATATAAAAAGTAGTGATAATACAGCCCCTATAGCAATTAGTTTAGAAAATAAAGGTAAGAATAAATGTTAAGTAATTTTGGTTATTTATTAGATATTGCTAAAAGAATGTATTTAAAACAACCTTTAAATATTACTAAAATTAAACAATTAGGTAGTCGTAAATCTGGTAAAACATTTAGTAATATTGAATTCTTAGGTATTTTATTAATGTTAGATAATATTAATATTCATGCTTATTTAATTCGTAATATGTCAAAACAATTAAATGATAGTTGACAAGAAGTAAAAGCAATTATTAGACCAACATATCCTAGTATTAATTTTATTATTAGTGAAACTAAAAAAACTATTGAATTTAATGGTAGTAAAATAACTTGTAAATATTTACATTCACAAGATAATAGTAATGTTAAATTAACTGGATTAGCAAGTAATTATTTATATGATTATGTAATTATATGAAGTGATGAAAGATATGAAATTACTGAAAATGATTATCAAGATTTAAAAGATGCTATTCGTGGTGCAAATCAATTATTAGAAATTGAAAGTTGTAATCCTTGAAGTATTTTAAATGAATTTATTAAAAAAACTATAAATGCTTGTCCACAAAATGAAAAACAAATTATTAATGAATATGAACAATTTACTATTATTGATAATACTATTTATCATTATCAAAATTGAAAATTAAATACTCATTTAAAAGATAGTGATAAACAACAATTATTAGAAATAGAAAAATTAGACCCAATATCTGCAAGAGTAAGAAGTCATGGTTTAGTAGGTTATGAATCTGGTGGAATATATTCACATTTAATTCATAAGATTAGTAGATTATTACAACCAAGTTATAGATTTAGTGCTGGATTAGATTATGGGTTTAAAGATGATGCTTTAGCATGTTTATTAATAGGTTTTGATTATAATTTTAAATTTGTTAATGTTATTGATTGTTTAAAAATAGAAAATAAATTAATTCGTTATGATAATAAACAATTAGCAAGATTAGTAGTTGAGTTTTATATTAAATTAGCAAAAGAAAATAATTTACTTTATGAATATGGTTTAACTGTATATTGTGATTTTAGTAATTATACATTTATTGAAATGTTAAATGATACAGCAATTAAATATCAAGTTAATTCATGACTATATTTTAAAGACTGTGTGAAATTAAGACTTGAGTTTAGAATAGGTAAGAATGTGGCTTTAATGGCTTCAGAACGATTAAATATTAGTATGAATGCACAAGCATTATTAGATGAGTTTAGATTGGCTGTATGAGACCCTAAAAGTATTAAACAAATACCATTAGCGGGTAATGACCATTTACGTGACGCATTTGATTATGCTATAGAACCATATATTAGAAATTTAAGTGCAAATATAAATCCTTATTTTGAAAGGAAGTAACATATGAATAATCATAATACTGAAATATTAACTCCTAATTGATGTATGATAAATCTTCAAGAAATTATAGCAAATCATGCAAGTAAATTATTATGAGGTAATGGTTATACTTTAACAAGTGAACATGAAGAATATAAAAGAGCAATTGAAAAATTAAAAGAATGAAATAATTTAGATTCATTATTTTATCAAGATTGTCATATAAAGAGTGGATATGGTTATAGTATTGTTCAAATTGATAAAAGTAAAAGTGGTAGAATATCATTAAATTTTGCTCAACCGTATGCTCAATCAAGAGTTGCAAGAGTATTAGAAAATGAATATAGTGCATCAACATGGTCAAGATTACAATATGATGACCAAAGTATTTATGTTAAAACAACATATACTCGAAATCAAATAATTAGATATTTTACTAGTGATTATGTTACTTTAGATGGTTTACAAAAACAAATAAGTGATGATTTAAAATTACCTTTAATAGATAATCATAATTTAGGTATTATTCCAGTTAAATTTATGCAAAATTTACCTAAAAAGAATTTCTTTGGTGGAGTTATTGGTGATTATTATCCAGATATGACTCCAATTAAAAAATTACAAAAATTATTAAATAAAACATTTGAATCAATTGAACATGAACTTGAATATAATGTTACTCGTGTATTTTTAGATATTACTGAACAAGAAATAAATCAATCTAAAACTGCTTTTGATTTAAAAAAATTAATAGGTAAATTTATTTTACAAGCAAATTTAAGAAGTTTAGGAAGTACTAGTGGAACACCACCAATTGCTATTTTACAAGGTAGTCCAATATTAGATAAATATGCAGAATTTATTCAATTTATTATTGATAAAGCATTTGAAGGCTCTGGATATAGTCCAGTAAATGATACTACAAGTCAAAAAACTGAAGCAGAAGTATTAATTACTAATTCTCGTGATATGGAAACTACAAGAATTAAAAGAACTTTAAATCAAAGTGATTGAAATGAAATATTTCAAAGATGTTTTATATTAATGGGATTAGATGGTGATAAATCTAAATGAACATTTGAAATTAAAGAAAATACTATTACAGATAGATTAAAATCACTTGAAATTGATGAAGCAGAATTAAGATTAGAAATTACTAATATTAAAAGAATTATTGTTAAAAGATATGGTGTTAGTGAAGAAGAAGCACAACAAATTATTGAACAAAATAGAAAATATCAAAAAGAAGAAATTGAATTTAATAATACTTTTTAGGAGAAACTAAAAATGGGAATGATACCGAAAATAAATCATCAATTAATTAAAACTGTATGAAAAAGTACAGGGGAAATTGAGAAAGATTTTACACAAAATAAAGATTTACAATTTCGTGTATGTCCTTTTACCGTTATTTTAGGTGCTATAAATTCAACAGAAACGGGATATAAACCACCAACTAGTATTCCTAATGATTATACTAGTTTTAGTAAAATCTTTACTGGAAGAGAAGCAATACAAGCAGTATGAGACCATTCTTATTATCCTATTCAAAATAAAGATAATCCAGATGAAGCATATAAACAATTACAAAATGGTGATGTATTTTATGGAAATATTTTAAGTGACCAATTAGGTATTACTTATTCAGCAACTCCAGCAAATAATGCTTTTATTCAAGAACAAGCAATTAAAAATGTAGTAATTAATATTCCAAATGAAAAAAAGAATTTTAATTTTATTAATAATATTGTTTCAAATTTATATAAGTTATATATGATTCCAGAAATTAATAAAGCTATAAATACTGATAAATCAATTAAAGTTGATAGACAATGATATATTCTTGAAGTTGCTAGTAAAACTTATAATAATGAAAATAAAGAATTAGCGTATATTCAATGTACTTTTAGTAGTTTAAATGATAAATTAGCACATAGTGGATTAGCAATTAATCAATATGTACAATTAGGTGCGCCTGGCGACCCCGTAGCATTACCAGCATTAGATGAAAATAATAATATTATTTTAGATGATAATTATTTAACGCCATTACCAGTAACACATTGTCAAATATCTTTTTATGGTTCAGTAAAACCTATTAGTATAGCATTATGAGGAAGAGATATTGATAATAATCCTATTAATACTAAACAACATAAATATCGCCAATATCCAAGTAAATTATTATTTCCATGACAATATCAGTGTAGTACATATGACCCAGTAAGTTTTCAAGCATTACCAGAAACAAATTATGTATTAACTGTTCAAGGACAATCAACTATGGATGGTTATAATGAATGAAGAAAAGAAATATCACCATTATATGATGATGGTGCAACCCGACATTATGAAGGTCATTTACTTACTAATTTAGAAAAAACTAAAAATACTAATAAAGTTGATGTTTCAAATAGATTAGTAAATTATTGAGATAATAATTTTTTAAATGGTGCAGAAATTGAAGATTATAATTATGCAACTGCGGGTAATCCATATTTTCAATATTATAATAAAAATAATAAAAAATTTATTGGTAATACTCATTATAATATGAATAATAATAAATTTAAACAATTAAATACTATAAATGCTTTACATTATTTTATTTATAATCCTATTAGTGAAATACCATTAACAGTACGAGAAACTATTAAAATTAATCTTAATACTATTCCAGTATTTGGTTCATTTATGAATTTCTTTGTTGGTGGTTTAGATATTGGTGCAAAGTTAAGTAGTAACTTGTTAATTCCACAATTTAATTACATAAATGGTTTAATATCTGCTGAATTATATAATTTTTATACAACATTATTATATTCAACACCCCCAACTGGTAGTCCTATTCCCCTTGATATGTTTAGAAATGATACTCCAGATGCTATACAAGCAGTTGCTGGAACAGCAAGTCATATGACATCATTTACATTTAATTTAACTGATATGATTAATTTACAAAATTTTGATATTAATGATGGAAGTATTTCTTCACAAGGAATTTATGATACTGTAAATTTAGTTCAAAATGGTGCTGGTGGTAAAGATACAATTTCATTATTAGCAAAAGAAGATAGTTCAATTCCATTATTAAATGCTCCAAATTTTACTAATAATAATATAGTTAAATGAGCAATTGATATGATTGATATTAAAGTTGTAGGTAAAAGTAATTTTAAAATAACATTTTATTCAATGCCAGATAATAGAAATGGTGCTGTTAATGATAATTTTAGTATTTGAAGTGGTACTTATCAAACAGTTGGTAAAGCAAGTAATAATAGTAAATTAATTCAAAATACTTTTATTTTAGCAAATAATACTTTTAAATTTGACAAACCATTTAATTATCCACAAGCAATACACCCACCACCATTAATAGAAAGAGCGCATCCTATATTTATTGATTTAAGTAATCAAAGTCAATATGGAATTAATAATAATATTAATCCTAAAAATTTTGGTCAATCTAATCAATATCAAATGAAACCAATTATTTTAGAAGATGTTAAAGGTAAATTTCATAATAGTATTGGTATTTATGTAAATCAATATGGTTATGATAATATTGATAAATTTAAAGAAGATTATGAAAGTATAACATTTAATTTTACTATTAATATGAGTAATTTATTTTATAATAGTGTTTCTTTCGATACTTATACTAATTCTAAAAATTGATTTACACCTATTAAAATAAATTTAAGTGATATTGGTAATTTACCAGATAACCAAAATGATACCGCTCTTTTTCAAGACAATGATAATACCTATAACAATGATTCTGGAAATCATAATGATAGTAATAATAATTGAACATTTAATGTAAATAATCATGGAAATATACCCAATCAAACTGCTTCTTTAACAAGTGCAGAAAGATTAAATAAAATATATATTAATGATTTATTATGAACAAATGATAATCCAAGTAGTGGTCAAACCATTCCAAGTTCTACTTAATTTAAAATAATGGCTTTTAAAACAAAAGCATATCAAAGTCAAAAAGATAATTTAATTGTTATTGAATATCAATTTATAACCACATTTACTATTCGTGACCCTAAATTACCAAATAATAAAGAAAATGCCAATTGAAATCTTCAAACTACATCATTGGTAATTAATCCAAAAAGTTCAACTTAGAAAGGTGGTGGTAATTATGTTAAATGAAAATGAAATGAAAGAAGGTAATAATATGGAAGAAAAAGAAAAAGATGAACAAGAAGAAACTAAGGAAGAAGAAGTAAAATCAGAAGAAAATACTGAAAAAGAATCTGAAGCTGAATATAAAAAAGAACCAGAAACTGAAGAATCTAAAGAACCAACTTTAGAAGATAAATATAAAGAATTAGAAGAAAAATATAATGCTTTATATAAAGAAAAAACTGATAAAGATAGAGAAATTAGACATTCAGAAAGTTATAAAAAATATGATTTATCACAAGAAAATATTAATTTATTAAAAAGATATCTTGGAGATAAAGAAGATATTGATAAAGAATTATCATTATTAAATAAAGATTTTCCACATTTATTTAATAAAAATAAAGATACAAATATTAGTAATTCTTTAGATGTAAAAGATAAATTTAAAGAAGAAAAAGATGATGAAGTAGATACTAGAAAAATAGGAATGGTAGGTTAAAAATATGGCAATTATTACAACACAATCAACAACGATTAATGACCCAAGTAATCCAACTGGTAAATTAGATTTATCAGTTAAATATATTAAAAATTTAAAAGTTTTATTATCAAAAAGAGTTGCATTAATTAATGCAACAGTTAAAAATAGAGAACAATTAGATGCTGGTACTGCTATTTATAATATTACTAAAAGAAATCTTACAGATGATTATGATGCTGGTGCTGGTGCTAATGATTTAACAGCAACAAGAGTTGAACAAATTTTATTAGATAAAAAGAAACAAATAACTTTTGAAGAAGAAACACTTGATTTAAAAAGATTAGGTGCAAGATATGAAGATGGTAATGTTCTTGTATCAGATAGTTTAGCATCAAGTTGAATTGATGCAAAAGCAAAATCAGTTGAAACATATTTAGTAGCAAAATTATTAGCATTAGCAGTTAAAACAGCCAAAGATAATGGAATTATTAATATTGCATTACCAAGTACACCAAAAATAGATGATTATAGAATGTTATTATGATTAAAAATATCAAATACATTAGCAACCTTAAAAGCAAGAATTACTGATGAATATATCGGTACAGATGAAGAAAATTATACTTTATGAGTATCTAGTTTCTTTAAACCATTAGTATTATTATCAACTACAACTTTAGGTAGTGATAGTGCTTCACAAGCATTAAAAGATGGTAAAATTGTAGAAATTGGTGGTATTAAAATTGTAGAGTGTCCTTGATTAGGTAGAAATTATCCGATTGCAACTATTGATAAAAAGAAGGATTTAACTTTTTAGGATGTGATGCTGTATTAGTGCATAAAGAAGCATTAGCATTTCCATTTAATCGTGGTCAAGATAATATTTTTGTTTTACAAACTAATGGTAATGTTAAGAATTTTCATAAGTTTTTAGTTTCAGAAGGTAAAGCATTAAGACCAGATTTAGTTAAAGGATTTACAGTTACTTCAAGTATTGATATTGCAACAGCAATTGAATTTACTAATTTAGGAAAAATAACTATGGCTGGTGATACTCCAACAGCA